>JAFYCG010000293.1 GCA_017539825.1 Solobacterium sp.
CATTTTCATCCGTACCTGTTGAATCATAAGTTCCGCTGTTTTCCTCTGTATCAGAATCATATGTGATTACCGATGTCCATTCATTGGAGAAGGAAGAGGATCCTCCCGATGGCATGCCTCCGGAAGGCGGTTCAGGTGGTTCGTTCCCTTCTGCCAGAGCATGAATCATATATGTGTTACCTGCTAAGAGTGTTGTTGTTAAAAAAACACTCATCCATTTCTTTTTCATATGTCGTTTCCTTTCAACACAGATATGATATTTCTTTTATGTGAACATCAGCTGAAGAAAAAGAAAAAGATATTTGAAACTACAAATACCTTTCAATAAACAATGCAATACCGTCTTCATCATTGGATGCAGTCACGAATTTTGCAACATCTTTCACCCTCTGATCACCATTTCCCATCGCTACACCGACATAATCCCGAATCATTTCATAATCATTCATCATATCGCCGATCGTCACAACCTGCTCCTTTGTGTAACCGTACTTTTCACACAACACCGCAATGCCTTTTGACTTGGAAATATCCGGATTGATAATTTCCAGACGATCCGCCCCGGAAGGAAATGCATGGTAAAGGGAAGGCTGAACTTCATCATATCGCTTCAAAATCTTAACGATCTCTTCCGGTTCTGCCATCAGCAATATCTTATTGACTTCAGAGGAAACATACTGTGACAGGTCATCAAGAATAAACGTAAAGTGATTACTGTTAGCTGTCCCTCTTCCTCTTGCATCATCCTTTGTACAATGAAATGTTTCCATATCATAGATACCCAGATTGTAGTCAAATCCGGCAAAATCCTTATGAATTTCAGGAATGGCTTTGCCGCTCAAAAGGAAAGCAGAGGTCATCTCCATCGTATGAAGATCCAGAGTACTGCCGCCGTTAAACCCGAGAATCAGATCTGTTGATTCCCCTATGCCCCATTCATACACCAGATTTTTAACCGCATACGGAGATCTTCCCGTAGCAATGCCAAACCGGATGCCCTTCTGATTCAGCGTATTGATTGCTTCCCTTGTTTTTGGGGTTACTTCTTTTTTTGTATTCAGCAGAGTTCCGTCTATATCCGCCAATATCAGTTTAATATCCATAAAATACTCCTTATTGTCTATTCATCATCTTTGGGCGGTGTCATCAGGCGTGCTATTTTAGCCCAGATAAAACCACCGCAGAATACTGCAAGCATAGCTACACAAATCATGTCAAATATACTCATACGCAACCTCTATCACTTCGTCAACACAAATGCACACATGCATCTTTTCATTTGCTTCACCGGCATCAGAAACCATGACGGTATTCAGCATTCCATCAACACTTGCTCAATCAGCAAGGAAGGCATCTTTTTCCGTAGTTATTATTTTATTCTGTTTATAGAAAAAAAGCCATGTATTTACACATGGCAAAGGATAAAGGAGGACTTTTATGAACGGCCTTAGAAGACCGGATGTGCTTTTTCGTATGCAACCATATCAGATAAGATAGCCTGCAATGTTGCGTATTCCTGCTCCTCTGTGTCGGTATAACCGTCATAATCATTTGTGGACAGAATCATTGTGTCATCCGAGGAGAAGGCAATGGTACTGCCTGTGTCGAGATCAAACAGTGTCCAAAAATCATTTTTTTCTTCAATGTTTTCCATCTTTTCTGTCCCTTTCTTTTTTACACTTACAGTTTAGCGTACACAATAACTATAAATGCATCAAAGAAACAATAAACAAGAGGTAATTATTGATTTTCTTTTGACATCAAGTAAAAAAACATCGGATAATCCGATGTTCTTTATTAACCTATATCAATATTATGACCGGTAAATCAAAGCAAGCAGAAATGAGCCGGAAAGATACGCCAGGGACATCACAAGCAGAAAATATAACAGCTGTGCCTGTCCGACATGATTCTTTTTGAGAATGCTCTCATAATTCACCGCACTCATGCCATACCATGACAGGCAAAGCATGACAAGATAAACGATTGCTTTAACAAGAAACTGCGCCATTGACATTTACTTGGTGCCGAAGATTCTGTCACCGGCATCGCCGAGACCCGGTACAATATAACCCGCTTCATTCAGATGATCATCCAGAGCTGCCAGATAAATATCGACATCCGGATGTGCCTTTGTCATTGCCTTGACACCTTCCGGTGCACCGACCAGGCATACCAGTTTGATATTCTTTGCGCCGCGCTTCTTCACCATGTTGATGGCATCGATTGCACTTCCGCCTGTTGCCAGCATCGGGTCAACAACCATGACGATTGCCTGATCCAGATCCTTCGGGAATTTTGCGAAATATTCTACAGGTTCCAATGTTGTTTCATCACGATATAATCCGATAAAGCCTACTTTGGCTGTAGGAACCAGACGTCTGATTCCATCGAGCAAGCCGATACCTGCACGCAGAATCGGCACAATGACAACTTCCTTGCTCAATTCATATCCGGTTGTCTTTCCCATCGGTGTTTCGATATCAATCGGTCTTGTAGGAAGGCTGCGGCATACTTCATATGCCATCAATTCTGCAATTTCATCCAGATTTTCACGGAAATCCTTCGTGCCTGTATCCTTTTTTCTCATTAATGTCAGCTTATGTGTAATTAAAGGATGACTCAATACTTCTAACATGATCTAAATCCTCCGTTTTCTTTCATCAATGATATGCCAAAGATTTCATTAAGGCAAGTAAAACAGAAACCTTTCTTTGGTGTATAATACATTCATGCGTATACTGATAACTCCATTGATTCTGAAAAAAGAAGCGGATTCCTGCATGCTGATCACCCGACAGTTTATCAGCTTTTTTCATCATAACGGCCATGAATGTGCCCTGTGCATTCCTGACAGTATTCCCTTTTCAGAATCAAAGAGATTCAGCAGTCCGCCTTTGCCAAGAAATATCCTTTACACCGATGATGACATGCATATCTATGAGGAATGGCTGTTTCACAAAGGGGCATTAAAGAAAAAATATCTCCGGGACGATCTGGAAGCGATTCTTTCTGCAATTGCTGATTTTCATCCGGATCTCATCCTAACTATGCACCGGCTTTCCGCAGTGATCGCCGCAAGAAAATCAAAGATCAATTGCTGGGCTCTTGTCGACAGTGCCATCTATCGAAACGGTTCATTTGATGCAAAGTATATACGGGGATTAAACGAAATCCTTTCCGAAAACCATATGGAACAGGAATTCACCGTCAAGGATCTTTATGAAAAATGCAATACCCGGATTATGTTTATGCCTGACCGGATTCAGCCCTATCCCCAGGAAACCGGGAATCTGCGCATACACTCCTGTTTTATGCCGAATCTTCCTTCATCCCGTGTAAATCGTGTTTGTATCTTTTTGACAGAGACAGGCATCAGAAGAAAAAAACTGCACAAGATCATTTATGATGCATTTGCCGGTGCACTTGTACAGGTATATGTCTGGTATCCGGGATGTGAAAAAGAAAGTGAAGACAATCTGCATTTTCTCTCATCTCTTCAGCCGGATCTGATCGGCGGCAGCATTACCCTGATTCATGACGGAAGCACCTATCTGTACCAGCAGGCTGCATTTAACGGCATTCCGCAGATTATTATCAGTGACCATACGCCTTTGCGAAACTATCATGCCCTTGCCGCACAGAGAAACGGGATTGCCCTGTATCTGTATGAAGAAGAATTATCTGTCTCCTCCCTGTGGGAGATCTATAAAAGGCTTCTGGCAGATGACATGTATTATGAAAATGCCAGGCGTTTACGAAGTGAAATGCTGCAGATGGATTCCCTGCAGTTATTAGAAAGCGAGTTGTAAGATGATTGTTTATGATGAAACCAGGCCCGGAAAAGAAGATCCGGATCTCGTATCCCTTTTGAAAAGAAGAAGAAATCCGTTATTATCAGAAACGGGTTTACGAAAGGTTCTGGAAGAACTGACTATGAAAATGAGTGAGAACATCCTTTTGTATGCATGTGCATATCCAAGGGAAAATGTCCGGAACCTGAAAGAAATCACGGCTGCAGACTGGGAAAAAACAGATATTGTATTAGGCAGTGATAACGAAAAGTACCTTCCCGTTTTTACAACCGTGGAAAAACTGCATGCATTCTTTCCTTCTTTAAACCCGGAAGCGGTAATATATATGCTGAACAAAAAGGATATTCTGACCTATCTGAATCTGAATGAGAATACAGCTGCCGCTGTTGTCAATCCTACAGTTGACGATCTTCTCTTATACAGAGTCAATCTGACCAATCTGATCCAGGTGGAACAGGACATGTATTCCCGCAACTGAAATCTTAATCTTTTTCGTGATATTTTTCACAAATTAATATTTACTTTTGTTTTTGGTGATATATAATGATATCAGATATGAGGGAGTAGCTGGTGGCTCTTACACCTGACAAATCAACAACACGGTTTTCCCTGGTTTGTCTGATAAGCAAGACTCATACACAAGTATTTGCTGTGTATGGGTAAAAATAGAAATTATCCGGATACAGTAAGTACTGTATCCATTTTTTAAAGGAGGTTATGGATATGTTCAAATCAAGAGAAATCATCAAACAGGAAGCCAGAACATTTCTGGAAAAAAATTATGTGCAGATCATTCTGGTTACCCTTCTTCTTTCTGTCATTACCGGTTCATTCAGGACAGAATTCAGAGTAAATGTCAATACGGGATCCAATGTCTCACAAATCCAATTCGGAAACGGATTATTCTCCTTCCCGTTATTTAGTTTTGCATTGTCAATGATCGCATTATTCGTTGCGCTGGCTGTTCTTGCAGTGGCAATACTGATCGGTATCTTTGTAAAAAATCCATTGGAATACAGCTGTAAATCATGGCTGCGTCATCAGACAGATGAAAGAGACTTCAGTGTATTTGATGTATTCCGTGATCCGGATTATTCCCGCATTGTAAAAACCATGTTTCTCAGAGACCTGCATGTATTCATCGGTTTCCTCTGCCTGATTATTCCGGGATTCATTAACCTTTACAAATACTATTTTGTTCCGCAGTTACTGGAAGATCATCCCGAATTAAGTCCTCAGGAAATTCTTGATCTTTGTGAAGACATGACAATGGGAAGAAAAGAACAGCTCTTCATATTTGACCTGTCCTTCATTCTCTGGGATATTCTCTCCGGTATTACTGCCGGTCTGGCAGGCATCTTCTTTGTCAATCCATGGAAGGAATTATCCAGACAGTTACTGTATCTGGATTGGCAGAATAACGGTGTTGATCCGTATTATGTATCTGAGGAAAACACATTTCAGGAGTAATTATGTTAGAAGTTCGAAATGTCACGAAAAAATACGGAAAGGTCATTGCATGCAATGATCTTTCCTTCCATCTGGATCCCGGCAGTGTTACCGTTCTGCTTGGTCCTAACGGAGCGGGAAAAAGCACAATCATGAAAGCCATTATCGGCTTTCTTCGTTATGAAGGCAGTATTACCGTTAACGGCTGGGAAAACAAATCTTCCGAAGCCAGAAGAATCATGGGTTACATCCCCGAGCTTCCTTCACTGTATCCGAATCTTACGGTGAATGAACATATGGAATTCATTGCCCGTGCTTATAAAATGAAAGACTATCAGGCGACTATAGATCATCTGTTCAGCCGGTTTGAACTGGAAGAAAACAAGAAGAAATTCGGTGATGAA
>JAFYCG010000294.1 GCA_017539825.1 Solobacterium sp.
CAATGGAAGAATTAAAAATGGAGATCACAAAGTAAAAAAGAGCATTGCTCTTTTTTTATAATTCTGTATGCATATAGACCTGATGATCCAGGGTATAAACCGTAAAGCCTGTTTCATCTAACAATGCATATGTAGCAGGATGGCCACCCTTGGGAATGGAAACAGATCCCGGATTCAGATAGAAGATTCCGTCTTTATTTGCGGTGGTTGGTACATGCGTGTGTCCTGACAGGAATACATCTCCTTCACAAAGCGGAAGGTGTTTTTCGGGTGTAGAGACATGGCCATGAGTCATGAATACTTTCTTACCGTTGATCATTAAGATATTGTAATCAGCGGTAATTGGAAACTGCAGTACCATCTGATCCACTTCGGCATCACAATTGCCTCTGACCGCAATGATGTCTGAAGAATATGCATTCATGATGTCTATGACCTTTTTGGGATCATATTCTTCCGGAAGATCATTCCTTGGACCATGATAGAGAATATCACCAAGACAGAGGATGTATTCCGGTTTATGAAAGGAAACTGCATCAATTACGGCTCTTGCTCCAACGCAGGATCCATGGATGTCGGATACGACAAGTACTTTTGTTTTGTTCATATGTTTTACCTCCGTTTCATTTTACCATGATTCTTTGGTATAATGACAATACAGAACAGGAGAATTTTATGGAAAAGAAATGTATATTGGTCGGCGTGACTGCCGGTATTGCCGCATATAAGATTTGTTCACTGGTTTCTTCATTGAAAAAGAAGGGACATGAAGTGCATGTACTCATGACAAAGGAAGCGGAGAGTTTTGTCGGGCCTTTGACTTTTCAGACACTCAGCGGCCAGAGAGTCATTCAGGATATGTTTTCCGTTGATTTTGTGCCGGATGTACATCATATATCCCTTGCAAAGAAGGCGGATGCTTTTGTGGTTGCACCTGCTACCGCCAACATCATCGCAAAGATATCCCATGGTATCGCAGATGACATGCTGACTACGACATTCCTTGCAGCACAATGTCCGAAACTCATTGTACCGGCAATGAATACGGCAATGCTGGAGAATCCGATTACACAGGAGAATATTCAAAGCTGTAAAAAATACGGCATGCATATTCTGGAAAGCGACAGCGGCTATCTTGCATGCGGGGATGTCGGCAAAGGAAGAATGCCTGATCCGGATGTCATTGAAGATGCATTGAATGCGGTTATGGAAACAGACCGTTTCCTGGAAGGAAAGCATGTACTGGTAACAGCCGGACCGACTTGTGAAGACATCGATCCTGTCAGATATATTACCAATCATTCCTCGGGAAAGATGGGATATGCATTGGCAAGACAAGCCAGAAATCTTGGTGCAACAGTAACCCTGGTTTCCGGTGAAACATCCCTGTCAAAACCGGTCGGTGTGAATTATATTTCCATCCACAGTGCGGGGGATATGGCTGATGCCGTTCTTTCTGCAAGCGATGAACAGGATATCATCATTATGGCAGCAGCTGTAGCAGATTATACACCGTTGACAACGGCAGATGAAAAGATCAAGAAGAGTGATGATGATCTCAATATTCCGTTAAAGAGAACAACAGATATACTCTATAATCTCGGAAAGAAGAAAAAGGAGAACCAGATTCTGATCGGGTTTGCAATGGAGACAGAGAACCTTCTGGATAATGCTGCAGAAAAGCTGAAAAAGAAAAATGCCGACTACATTATCGCTAACAGTATCCGTGAAGAAGGTGCAGGCTTTGGGGTTGATACAAATTCCGTAACGATTCTTTCTGAAAAGGAAACAAAGAGATTAGGTCTTCTTTCAAAAGAAGAAACCGCAAAAGAAATATTGAAATATTGTGTCGGAGGCAAAGCATGAAAGTATTTGATTTACATGCAGATTTAGCCATAGCCATCAACAAGCATCCTGAAGAGAAAGGCGTCTTAAAGAAATACTGGCATGATAAATTCAAAGAAGGAGAAGTTGTCTATACTTCTGCAGCATCTTTCTTCCGCGGGGTTGAATCCTGGGAAGACATGGTGAATACCGTTACCCGTGTGAAAGATGATATTGATCAAAGCGGGGCAAAAAGAATCCTTTCCAAAGAAGATCTGAAGGAGGATGAAACGGATATCACCTATATTATGACAATCGAAGGCATGTGTGGTATTCATGATAATCCTGAAGAGAAAATACAATGGCTTTATGATATGGGCAACCGCATCGGTTCTCTGGAATGGAATGACCAGAATGATCTGGCTACCGGTAACAGCGGGGATCCGGCCAGAGGATTGACGGAAATGGGCAGGCAGGCAATCAGAAAGATGAATGAATTACACATGATTGTGGATGTCTCTCATGCCAATGAAAAGACATTCTGGGATATTCTTGATACATCTGCACTACCAATCATCGCAACACATTCCAATGCCAAGGCAAAGTGTTTTGTCGAAAGAAATCTGACGGACCAGCAGATGCGAGCTTGGGCAAATAAAGGCGGTCTGATTGGCATGAATGCCTGTGATTCCTTTATCCATGCGGAAAAGGACAAGAGGGATGCACGCCATCTTGCCAAACATGCAAGATATATCGCAGATCTTGTCGGTGTTTCTCATGTAGCGTGCGGATTTGATTTCGGTGCATACTATGCAGAGCAAAAGAATTATGATATTTTCTCTCCTGATCAGACACAGAATTTCATTCAGGGTTTGTATGAAGAAGGTTTCAATGAAGAAGAAGTCAGGGATATTGCCTATCGCAATGTTATCCGCTTCTTAAGGGAGTATATGTGAAACAGATTATATTGGCTTCACAGAGTCCGAGAAGAAAAGAACTTCTGGAAAAGTGCGGATATCCATTTATGACAGAACCTGCTGATATTGATGAAACCATCAATGAAGAGCAGGATTTATGTGAAGAGATCCAAAAGCTTTCCCGAAGAAAAGCCGAGCATGTTTTGGAAAAACATCCGGGTTCTATTGTGATCGGCAGTGACACGATCGTCGTGGTCGATAATAAAATCCTTGGAAAGCCAAAGGATCAGGAAGATGCAAAATCCATGTTGAAACAATTGTCCAACAGGGCTCATCAGGTGATCACGGGCATCTGCATTATGAGTGATCAAAGAATCTATACAAATGCAGTATCCAGTGACGTACATTTCTCCAATCTCAGCGACAAGGAAATTCTTGATTATATCGCCACAGGGGAATGTAATGATAAAGCAGGTGCTTATGCCATACAGGGATACGGAGCAAAGTTCATTAAAAGAATCGAAGGGGATTATTACTCCATCATGGGATTTCCGCTTCATCTTGTCTATGAAGAATTAAAGAATATTGATTTATATTGAAAAGGACAGAAATGTCCTTTCTTTTGAGGGATTATATGAATAAACAATATACATTGACCATAACAGAACAAACAGAAGGAGAAAGGGTCAAGGATATTCTTTCCGGTATCATCGGATTATCCAGACGTGATATTTCCCGGTTGCTGCATGAAAGGGCAATTTTTCTCAATGAAGAAACGTGTCCTTTATCAGCAGTTGTCCATTCCGGAGATGTTTTAAAGATTGATTTTACCAGCATTCCCTATATGTATTTTCTTTTAATCAAGACACCGGAAGTATTGTATGAAGATGAGGATTTGCTGATTGTAAACAAGCCTTTTGGATTACCTTCCCATGCCTCCAAAGAACATCCTGATGATCACATGGGAACAATTGTCAGTCATTACCTTAAGACAAAGGAGAATGTCAGAACAATAGGAAGACTGGATAAGGATGCTTCGGGCATTATGGTCTATGCCAAAAACAAACAGGTTTCTGTTTATTATCAGGAGAAGATGCATAAGGAGTATATGGCAATTGCAGAAGGCAGGTTTGATCAGAAGCAGGGAACTATTACATATGCTTTAGGAAAAGCCAAAGGAAAAAGAGGCAGTTCCTTTCAGGATGACGGTAAAGAATGCATAACGCATTATGAGGTTATGCGTGAATCCTCTGCATACACGCTGTTAAAAGTATGGATCGATACCGGAAGAAAACATCAGATCCGTGCCGGTTTTGCCGGATTTCATCATCCTTTGGCAGGGGACAGATTATATCAAGGCAGTCCGTTAATGGAAAGAGTAGCATTACATTGTTCTTCGGTTTCCTGGATTGACAGAAAAACAAAAGAAAAAAAGACAATTCAATGTGAATTGCCTGAAGATATGCAAAAGTTTATCAATGCATATTTTGAATGATTTTATCAAGAACATCCATGGCTGCAGTGGAATACTTCATGAAGGCATTGCTGTATTCATCAGCACCGCCGAACAAACCATCGACAACCATCTTGATTAACAGACAGGGAACATGGTTTCTGTCACAGGTCATGATGATAGCTGCAGCTTCCATTTCACAGATTTCAGCATTGTATTTTTCATGCAATGCTTTTTTTCTTTCCGGATCACCGACAAACTTATCTGCAGATGCACAGATTACCGGTTTTAATGTCGGTTCGATTTCCATTGCTTTTTTTAACAAATTCCTGTCAGAAGGAATGTAGATGGAAGGGTATTGGATATATCTTGCCGGATCACAGTTATCAATTTCCGATGTATCAAAATCATAGTGAACAACACTGTCAACAATACATAGTCTGGATTTGGAAATATCCTCTGTAAGACCTCCGACAACACCGAAATTCAGGATCATTTCTACATGAAATTCAGAAATCAGTAATTGTGTGGCAGCAGCTGCAGCTATTTCTCCTACACCGGAAAAGATGACATACAAGTGGAATGTTTCCTTCTCATAACAGAGAATTTTTTGGAAGTGTTTTTCAACAATTTCATCGGGTTCGCCGTATTTATTTTTTAAAGCGTCTATTTCTACAGCCGCTATTATGCCTGCATGAATCATACTGCCTCCTTACGCATATAATCGAATATTTCAATTGGTTTTTTCACCGGTGGAAACCTTTTATCAATGACACAATCCGGATTAAACACAGATTGCAGGGCATTGATATGAAAGTGTTCGGCTGCTTCCAGGTTCCTGCCGATATCATCGATAAACAGGCATTCTCTCGGAAGGAATCCTGCTTTTTGAAGAGCATCCTGATACATCATCGGACTGGGTTTGTTTGTACCTAAGGAATAACTGTAGGTGACATTATCAAAGTACTTGAGGATATTGAGATACTCCAGCTGATGATTAATGTATGGCCATGTATCCGAAATGATGCCAAGATATATATTGTTCTGTTTCAGAATATTCAATGTTTCTTCGGCGGTTTCAATCAACAGCATGTTTTCATCATTCTTTGTCAGATCATATGCAATGTGATGGGGAAGATCAGGTTCATATTCTGCTTGCATGCCATCGAGAATGTCTTTGTAGAAGGTGGTGAATCTTCTGATCTGTTCATTCTCATCCTTCATATATGGATTTTCAGCCAGAGGCTTATAAGCAGACTGAAAAACATCTTTACTAACCTTGAGATCTTTGAAATGCTTCTGAAATTCCATCGTGAATAACCAGTCGCCGCTGGTCGGCTTTACTAATGTCCAGCCAAGGTCAAAGAATACCGCTTTAATCATTTATTGGTTCTCCTGAAGAACAAATACAGTTCCGTCTTCAAAAGCAAAGGTATGTTCTGAATCAATTGTATAGAGATCTTTATATACAGATTCTTCCATGACATAAGACAAAGTAGACTGGTCAATGATCTTGAATGTAAACATCACTTCATCAATTTCATTTCTGCATAAAAGCTTGTTATTTTTGATGATGTATTTTCCGGAAGGTATATAGGATTTTGCGATATCATTGACAAAGGTAAAATTTCCTTCATTCAATATCAGTCCTAGGTTGGATTCCTGATCTTTCAGAACATAACCTTCCGGAAGATATCTTCCTTCAAAAACCGGTTCTTCTTCCTCTTTGCATCCGGATAAAACAGGTAACATCAATAATATCAGTAATAATACGATCTTTTTCATGCTTACCATTATAACAGAATATATTTGGATCATCTACAAAGAAAGAGAAGATGAAAAACAGTGTTATGGATGAAAGTGTATGAATTTTATATTGAAAAATGGGGATATTCTGTTATGATTAATAAGCCGAGCCGCTTTAGTATAGTGGTAATACACAGCAATGGTAATGCTGAGCGGGCAGTTCAATTCTGCCAAGCGGCACCATATCACAAAAAAGTCCAGTATTTACTGGCTTTTTTGATGCTTTCTGAAATGATTTGGGACAATTTTGGGACATTTTTTTAAAAAATAAATTATTTAAACTTTAAGAGATGTTTGAAAAACTTATACTGAATTGTGATAAGCACAAGCTGAAATAGGACAATATATTTTGTAAAAAGGAACAGCACATCAGGATGCTGTCCTTAAGGCATATGAACATGTGTGTTTATTTATTTTTCGTAATAAGATATTATTAGAGTGTCATTTTAATGATTGGTTTATAAAACTGTTTAGGTGAATTACAAATGATATCGTATAGAAGGCGTCTTTATGAAACAGAAATTATTTTCCGAACTACGGACGATCTATGAAACAACTGCTGAAGATCCCCATACATTCAGATTGTCAATCAAGATGAAAGATCTGATCGATGAAAATATTCTCCGCAAAGCTGCAGATCGTACGATGAAGAGATTTCCCTATTTTCTGGTGCGGATGAAGAGGGAAGATGCAGATATTTTTTATGAAAGCAATCCGCTTCCTTTCCCTGTTATCCGAACAAATGACAGGATTACTTTAAGCTCTGAAGAGACAAACTACCATCTGATGGCATTTTGTTATTGGCAGAACTGGATACATATTGACTGCTATCATGCACTGACTGACGGAGGAGGGATTCATCCGTTAATCTCGACATTGTTGTATGTTTATATCTCCTTGTATTATGAGATAGAACCTGATACGGCAAATGTGCGTCTGCCGGACAGTACCGTACCGGAAGAGGAATGGACGGATCCGGGAGCGATTCCTCTTTCTTCTGAAAGGGAAGGTCTGATCTGCAAATGGCATGCACCGGCTTTTCAGCTGGATGAAAAACATATTCACCTGCAAACGGAAAGTATCGTTACGACCATCAGCATTTCAGAAAAGGAATTTATTCCTTTCAGCATATCAAATGACGGTTCACCGGCGACAGTCGTATCGCTTCTGCTTGCCCGCAGCCTTGATATGGTTCATCCGGATACTGACGATCCGATCGTGATTGCCATGTGTGTCAATCAAAGGAAGGCTCTTGGAGCACCTGTTGCACACCAGAGTCTGGTCGGAGATGTCCGCCTGGTCTATAGTGACAGGATCAGGAAGATGCCATTTATGCATCAGGCAACCTGCTTCAGGGGAATGGTTGCACTTCAGTCAGACCGTGATATGGTTCTGGATGAGATAAGAGATTATCAGGAGCTGATGCGGGAACTGGATGGGATGGACTCGTTCGAACAACGTCATGAAACCTGTGTTCAACGTATGGAGGCACTTTCAAGATGCGTTACGGCAACGGTAAGCTACATTGGAAGAGTAAATATGGGACCTATGGAGTTTTATCTGCAGGAGTTTGATCCGCTTCCTTCTACTGCACTTCCGTCCATGCATACCCCTTTGACAATAGAGATGGTCTCTATGAACGGCACGATTGTACTGAACTTTATACAGTATTTTCCTGAATTGGAATATTTTTCTCTTTTCGTCAAACAACTTCGGGATAACAAGATCAACTATAATGTTCTGAGACAGGAAAAAGCACTGTATCCATACATACAGATGCCGGAAGACACGAAGTAAAAAGTTATCTCCTTAGTGTCGGAATATCTTCTCTAAGGAGTTTTATCAATAATATTCAGTTTGAATATGCGGAGGTAAATACAAATGCAGTTTAAAAAAGGTGATGGCTGGATAGCCTGTTTTGATGAAGAACAAGGAATATATACAGCACAGCGCAGCGGACCGGGTTACTATAACCTGTACGAGATTACAAAGGAGATCTTCGATGCACTGTCTGACGGGATGGATGATTGGGATTCCTACCATATCCTAAAAGATGGAAGGGATCTCTATATGGATGTCAATGACCGTTGTGGTCCGCCATATACCATTATTTTTGATCATGATTACGAAAAACTATGTCCCTGGGCAAGTGTCAAACAAAGCGGGAAGGTATGGCCGGATGAGCTGACCGATGCTGCGGTTGAGATATTTGAATCCGAAAAAAACAATCGTGAGCAAAGACGGAAAAAGAGGGAAGAGCGAAACAAGCAGAAAGATCAGTAAAAAGTCTAAAATGCACCACAGAAGCCCCTGTGATGCATTTTTTTTATAATTCACTGATCTGCCGGTTGAATAACATTGATACTGCAGTAATCGTAAAACCTAAAGAACAGAAGACCAGTAAAGCCGTACTGCCGAATGCTTTCAAAATTCCACCGGCAAGAACTGAAGCAATAGGGATCATGCTTTGTGAACCGATACTGGTAAGGCTGTTGACTTTGCGCAGTTTGTCCCTGTCAACGATACGCAGGACAGCAGTGTTAATGGGAATGTTAATGCTGGAAATCAAGAATCCTATTGCGAAGAATCCAAGACAGAGGGTGATCAGGAAAACGTTGATCTGTGTGTTGTGATCTACAAATACAAGATAACAGAGTGTAACTCCGATGAACACGACTGCAATCATACAGAGAAACCTGGCGATCTTTTTTCCGCACTTATCCGCTTGCGGACGACTGCTGAGAATAGCTGCTCCTAACAATGAACTGATTCCGAAGCATACCTCTGCAACAGATAACCACAGCTCAGGTGTCAGAATATTATCCAGTAGATAAGATGATGCTTCAGCAAGGTTCGTTTTGATAAAATACGGCAGGAAGTTCGCTGTTACCGGTGCAAAGAAAAAGTTGATGAACAAAATGGCGATAATCATCGCAAGTATCGCTTTTTTTGTCCTGAGATAAGCGATTCCTTCAGCTGCATCTTGCAAGGCGAGTTTCAATGTTAAGCGTTCATCAGACGGATGGAATTCATAACGGATCATCATTTCGGAAATGCCGGAAGCGATATAACACGCACCGACAATGAAGAAAAGCGTATAAATTGGCAGGGTTGCGTACAGGATACCTGCAAGAATAATTCCCAGGATCGTTTCCAAGGCATTTTTCATTGAAAAATACGCATTCGCCTGCTGCAACTGATCCTCTCTTACGATATGGGGAAATAATGCACCGGCTGCAGGATTGAACACACCGCTTACCATATTGCCCAATATACCGAGTATAAAAAGAATCATGAGCTGCGCATTTACTGAAGGAAATACCATCATCAATACAGTTGCTGAAAGGATCATTCCGCCTTTCAGATAGTCGCAAAGGTACATGATCTTCGCCTTGCTCATGCGATCACCCAGTACGCCTCCTATCATTGTGAAAATCAACATGGCAATACCGCATAATGCAAGATACAGTCCCTGCAGAAAAGCATTGTTTCTGCTGATCTCAAGGATATAGAAGCTTACCGCAAAGCTGTACAGGGTCGCACCGAGTTCTGATACCAATGCCCCGAAGAAGACAAGACGAAAGTTTCGATTGAGAAATACATTATCTTTCTTATGAACTGCATGATTCATTCTCTGAAATCTCCCTCCATTGATCGGCAAATTGCTGATCATCCAGCAATGTGATCAATTCTGTAATACTTTCCGAAGCACTTGCACCGAAAATATCGAATATCATGGATTGTTCCTGAAGTTCTGCAAATCGCATGGTTTTTAAAGTATAATCCGGTAAAGAATCAAAATGAATCGCAATAACTTTTGCCTTCCGCAGGGAAGCAGCAGATTCCGCTTGCAAACCGGATTTTAACTGAACATAGGCAAGCATCACCAGCAGCTTTGAGTGAATCTTTTCAAGAGCGTCATGTCCGGTATCTGTCTTAATATTTCCTAGTAAATTCACGCCAAAGTTCAGTATTTCCATAGCCGAACACCAATCACCTCTTGAACGAAATACAAAGACAAAGCCCAGTACCACGTCAAGAAGGGTTAATATGCCCGTTATATAAGCTTCCGATAAATACGGAACGGCTTTTTCCGGAGCATTCATAAATACAGACAGAATAATACCTATATGGTCACTGAGAATACCGCCTGCATTATTTTGTTTTAGAAGTTCAATGCTTTTTTCTTTGTCTCCCAGCAAAAACAATGCAACGGACATATTCCTGCAAATTGTGATTTCACTGATACGGTTATTATCGTTCTGTGAAAGCAGTATTTTGGATTGTTCAAATAGTTCAAGTGCTCTTTTCAGGTGGTTTGTATCATGATTACTGACACCAAAGACGAGATATACTTCAGCACAGCCATATACAGCCTTGAAGGAATGAGGATATTTACCAAGAATTTTTTCAGCTTCAGTCAGAGCTGATTGATCCAGCGTCCTGCAAGATGCATTGATCCGCTCCAGTGCAGAATCCAGCCTGTTATCTTTCATATGATATCCGAGAAGTACGTCAATCGAAGTATCAAAGAAATCAGCCATTTCAACGATGAGATTTAACTCCGGAAGGGATTGCCCGGATTCCCATTTATAGACAGCACCAACCGTCACGCCCAGTGCTTCGGCAAGTTTTTCCTGTGTCATTTTACGCTGTTTACGAAACCTGCGTATGTTTTCAGAGAGGGATATTTTCATTCAGATGACCTCCTTTATCTGTATCCAATACCATTATACTGAGTTTCGATGACAAACAGAAGATAACGCTAATACTGATATTATATTTATTATTCAACTGTCAGTATGGGTCTTCGCTTATACACCTGAAATTGTATTCAATTTGGAAAATGGATACTGCATGCCATTTACATCAAGATCTTTCCTGTTGTACAGAATTATCACCTTACTCATAAAAGGTAAATGATTATAGTACTTGCTTAATGATTCAGTTATAATGAGAACAGATGTATTATGTGATGACATCATTTGCAAAGGGGACTTATGAAAAGAATATCTTTTATCTGCATCATTCAAATGATATGGATATCGGGCATTATCTTGTCCATTACCGGCTGCCAAAGCAGTAACAATCGTTCTTCGGATGATCCGAAAACTGTAGAAAAGATTGTCGAGGAGATCGTTGTCGATTACGGCACATATGGTTTGCAAGCCAGGGACAGGATTAAAGTACTGCTCGAAGAATTATCATCTTTGGATAAAAGTGCAGGAAAACGATGGAATGCAATCATGGATTTCTGGATGTCTGAAGAACTTGGACAGCCGCTGAATATGGATATCCTGCCGGATGGATTGCCTGATACAGATGAGCTTTGTATCGTTGTCTTAGGCTTTCAGCTGAATCCTGACGGGACAATGAAAGATGAACTGATTGAAAGGCTGACAGTTGCCTTAAACAGCGCTAAAAAGTATTCCAATGCTTATATTGTCTGTACAGGAGGAGGAACTGCAGCTGACAATGAAGATGCTTCTGAAGCAGGTGAAATGGCTAAATGGCTGGTAGAAAACGGAATAGATCAGACACGGGTCATCGTGGAAGATCATTCCATTACCACTGCGCAGAATGCTATATTTACCTATGATATTCTGACATCTCTTTATCCATCGGTGAAGAAGCTCGCAATTGTTTCCAGTGACTATCACATTGCGACAGGTGAATTATTATTTAAGGCAGAATCAATTCTTCGGGCAAATGCACCAGGAAACGAAAAACTGGAAGTGATTTCTAATGCGGCATGGAAAGCACCTTCAGGTTCTCTTTCTGCCATGTTTCAGGCAGGGGCTTTGATCGAACTGTTTGGCGATGTTGAAACAGCATTTGCGATCTATTATGACAACTATGATATCCACAGTCTTCCGCCGCTTCATTAAGCAAGATACTTCCTGTTATGACCATAGATTCTAAAGAGAATAAGAAAGCTTATTATGCAGTGTGAAAGGTATGAAAAAATGACAGCAATGATCCGGAAAGTACAAATGGGTGATGAAAACAGCCTTGCATATATTCAGACAGAAAGCTGGAAAACAGCCTTTGCGGGAATTCTTGATACAGAAACATTAGCGAAGTATACAAATATTGATAAAGCAACAGCGATGTATCATCGGCTTCTCTCTGAACATACAGGTAACGGTTATATCCTTTCTGTTGACGGAAAGGATCATTGCATTGCTTATTGGGACAAGGCCCGAGATCCACAGTTTTATGGAAAGGCGGAGTTAATCTGCATTCATAGTTTGCCGGACAACCGGCATAAAGGCTATGGCAGCATGATGATGGATCATGTTTTAAGGGATATGAAGAAAGCAGGGTATCCGGAAGTGGTTTTGTGGGTATTTATAGACAATATAAATGCCAGAGCCTTCTATGAAGCAAAAGGGTTCATACTCACGGATATTTCAAAGAGTGCTTTAGGCACAGAGGAAATCCTTTATGCAAAATGTTTGCAGGAATGATATGTATTCGGGGTTTTATTATGCATGATTACATCTGGTTTATTATGACTTGTCTGTTATTTGTTTTGCTGGGGTTTCTATTTATCAGGCTTGGCTTGCAGATTTGGAAAAAACAGAGAATGGATCTTATCATCAGTTATCATAGTGACAAAGTAAGTGAAGAAAACAAACGAGCATACTGTACGCTTACCGGAATCGGAATGCTGATTATGGGAGCAGGTTTTCTGTTATCCGGAATTTGTACAATTATGATCCGGTCTTTCCTTGTCTTTCTTCCGATGACAGCAGGGCTGCTCATCGGAACAATAATGCTGATAACAGCAGGCATGAAATACAATCATTGAAAATAAAGATACAGATCAGGGAGATTTATATGAAACAATATTTTATCGCTAGCCTTTGTATGGTAGGTATTCTCGGAGGAGGTATCGTTGCGGATGATGAAGGCTTAACATATAAAACAGGAAAAGTGACTGTTTCACCTAAATACAGAAATCTTGAGATGAAGTACAGGGATATCCGGAGTTTTTCTGAAAAACTGGTATTTTATTTTCCGGTATTTTCAATTAATATGGATGATGGGGAAACCTATAAATTTATTATCTTCAGCCCAAAGCGTTTTCTCACTTTATTAAATGAGAAAGTGCATCACTGACTATCAAATTGTCTTGATTTCGATAATTCATAAGAAGCATATAAAACGGAGACGAATATGGATCTTGCATTTTTTGACGGTAAATGTGTAAGAATTATCACTACCTTTGGAGAGGTATTTGAAGGTGTTGTTACTTACGATAACAAAGAATACTGTTTTCATGAATACGGACGTGAGCAGGAAGCTTTGCATATGGTTCCGATTCTGTTTTTTGATAATGACATTTCAAGTGTCATAAATCTGGAAGATGTGAACGGCCCTTTTGGACATTATTCTGAGAAGTACGGACTTTTAGAAAGAAAATGCATGGAATGGGGAACCGATATGATGGAAGAGGTTTTTGATTCGGAAGATGATATACAGATACTTCGTCTGCTTTCCTGTATGAATGATCATTTTCAATCCCTTACAGACAGAGCTGTCCCCGGCATGGCTCCATGGCGTAACGGAGGAATTATTGAAGATACTGAAGTAGATAATGAGGTTGGACCTGTATAC
>JAFYCG010000295.1 GCA_017539825.1 Solobacterium sp.
ATGGTGCATCCGGCATACCACCACTGACATCCAGAAAATCAGCCCCTGCTTCTTCAAAAGCTTTTGCATAAACAATACTGTCTTCATCGGTCAAAGAGTCCATTACCCAATTATGTACAGGCATACGGATACCGATGATGAATTCCGGACCGCATTCCTTACGAATGCCGCGGATGATATTTGCCGCAAATCTTGCCCTGTTTTCTGCACTTCCCCCATATTCATCTTTACGATCATTGATAAACGGTGTCAGCAATTGTGCAATCAGATAAGAATGTGCACCATGTAACTCAACACCATCACATCCTGCTGCTTTGGCATTCAATGCAGCTGTTATGAATTTTCTTTCCAATGCACGAAGATCATCTGCGGTAGCTACATGTACATCCGCTCTGCTTGCATCTTTATTCGCTGTACTAAGATAGTCCTCATCTCCTTCTACATGGGAACCGGTTCCGGAAAGAGCCAAATTAATCTGCTCATTAGCAGTGATGGAGATCGGTTGCACACCATCCGTAATTCTGCGATCTGTTGCCGCACCGGCATGATGCAGCTGTGGAATAATCAAAGCACCATAGCGATGGACTTCCCTGACCATACGGGCAAAATCTTTTATATATTTCTTCTCATCCAGACGGGATTGGCAGGATTCTGTTTTTCCTCGCGGATATTCAACAGATACTACACCCGGGATAATAATGCCTGTTCCACCCTGTGCACGCCTTGCATAATATGCGATCATCTGATCACTGACACTACCGTCTGAATTTGCCATGTTTTCCCCCATAGGCGACATGACGATGCGGTTTTTTACAATTGTGGAATTTAATTTTCCTTCACTCATCAGCTTTGTATACTTCATATGTCCTCCTTTTTTTCATGAAGTTATCTATGTTATAATCATGATAGAAAGAGGAAAAGAGACCTGCAATTTAGAAAAATAATTCAATGACAACTTAGTTTACATTTTCAGGCATTTATAAACTTATGGTAAGAAGAAAGACAACAAAAGATCTGCTTGCAGAATCATTAAGAGAACTCACAAAAACTCTTCCCTTTGAAAGAATTACCGTGAAAGATATTGTACAGAACTGCGGTTTTTCTTCGACTACTTTTTATCATCATTTTCAGGATAAATATCAATTGGTCGAATGGATCTATCATACGGAAAGCAGACAGTTTGTCGATCAGATTTCAGATACATATACCTGGAGGGATTCTGCATTAAATACAGTTATCGTTTTCCGCGATCAGATTGATTATTACAGATCTTATTTCCGTTCTGACGGACTCGCAGCAAATCTCAACATGATCACATATGCAGAAGCGGTAGACACAATCAAGAAACTCCATGGTGAAGAAAGCATCAATGATGAAGTATTATTCCTGTTGAAGCTCTACCTGAATGGTGTCAATAAAGTGACAATCGAATGGATCCTGGATGAAAAAACAACCCTTTCCCCCGAACAGTTTATCGATCTGATCATGGAGGCAATGCCGGAAAAGATCAAAAAGCTTCTCTTCTGAATTGAAACATAAAAAGTCAGCCAAGCTGACTTTTTAAATATATTTGTGCAAAATCCTTTTCACTTCAACGAATAAGACATCCAGGAATCATGGATTTCAAAGCCGAATTTCTCATATACCGGCATACCCCAGACAGATGCTTCCAGAAACAGCTTGTCACAATCTCTTTTTACAGCTTCATCTCTGACAGCCTCAAGAATCTTTTTCGCATACCCTCTTTTACGATATTCTTTCTTTGTATACATGCTTGCCACATAGCCGATTCTTCCGGTAGGTTTGAAAAAGCTCGGAGGCATCAGAAGAATCTGCAAAGCACCTGTAGATACAATTTCTCCATCCTCCGTAATCACAAACTGTACAAGCTCATCCCTGTCAAACATTTCCTTAAACCATTTGGAAAGTGTCTCATCTATCTTTATATCCGGATGCTCTTCTTCATCATCCAGCTGCTGGATACGGCATTTTACAAGTGCCGGGATATCTTCATATGTCGCTTTTCTGAGTTCTGTCATTTCTGCTCCCTGTGATCTGCATTTCATCACCGCAATGGATGTAGTGCAGTTTGTCTTTCATGATGCTCTTCATCACTTCATACGGTTTTTCACCGGTACAATGGCATGTATAGAATTGCGTCTGATACTGCTTCAGTTTCATTGCAGTCTCAACAATATCATCCCTGTCTTGTTCCGAATATTCCTGTTTCTTCATGTGGAAGCCACCGATTACCATATCCGGTTCTTTCCCGTAATCTTTAACAGCCTGTTCCATGATATTCAAAATTCCATGGTGTGCACAACCTGCAAAAAGAATCTGTTTCCCTTCTGTTTTGATGATCAGGCATTGTTCATGTCTGAAATCATCTTCAACATAGTCTTCCCCGTCCTTTTTCAGAATTCTTTTGTTTGCGGAAGGAATCGGATATCTGATTTCTATTTCATTCAAAAGGAATAATTCGTTATCGATTTTCAGATTTCCCTGTACGAATACAATCTGTGAATTGTCTTTTGTCTGCGGATCCAGTCCGATGTAATGCGGCTGATCTTCCCTAAGAGAATAATACTCTCCATATGCTTCTTCCTGCAGATAAACCTTTGCGTTTGGATTGCATGCAAACAGGAAAGGCAGTCCTCCGCCATGATCATAATGGCCATGTGTAATCACAACGGTATCTACAGTGGAAATATCAATATTCTTCTTCTTTGCATTTTCCAGAAACAATGCAGAAGCACCCGTATCCACAAGAACTTTATGTTTTTCTGTTTCCACATAAAAACATAAGCCGTGTTCACAAGAACAGGATGACTCTCCTTGCGTATCTTCCATCAGATTGACAATTCTCATCATATTCACCTAAAAACTGTTATTCCTCTTTTTTCAACAGATCCATTAAGCATAATCCGATCGGAACAATCATGATCAGCATGCCGAGGAAGGCGATAAATTTAGCCCCGAACATATCCATCAAAGTACCGCTGTACAATAACGCAATGACACCCGCAAAGCTGCCGAACATTGCATCTGTCAGAGAATGTGCTCTGTTCTTTAATGTAGAAGGCACGTTCTTTTCCGTCGTCTCTCTCATCGTCGGTAACAGAACACCATAAGAAATATTCATCATGACCGTTCCGGCAATAATCATTGACGGAGCTACAGCCTGCCAGGTCAATACAAGCATTACCATGCATAAAACGGTTGCGGCAAGCATTCTGGTTTTGGAAGGAATTCTTTTCAGATTCCCGGAAATAAAGATAAATACTGCCTGTACCATGACACCGATAAAGGAATCCAACCCCAGGATGGATACATCTCCGCCGACACTTTCAATAATGACAATCTTTAAGCTGTTGATCGGTGCAATAGCGATACCTGTCAGAAAGATCGTCACAATAAGAAAGACATACGGTTTGATTTTCAACAGATCCTTTGTGTTAACCTTTTCCCTTTTTGCGGTGATCTGCTCATATGGTTCTTCCTGCATGATGCCTGCAAGAATGAGAATGATTGTAAACAGTGTCAATGTAACAACAGGGATTAAAGAAAATCCGATCCGGTTGTAAATCTGTCCGCCGATCAACATCATGATCGCATAACCGGCTGATCCTAATGCTCTTGCCCTGCCAAACTGTGCAGCATCCCTGTGGAAGGATCTGAGCATCCAGGAATCCAGGTTGGTTCCTAGTGGCGGAGCCATAAAACCAATCAGCGGATGCATGATTGCCGCAAAGAAAATATTGACCTTTACCAGGAAGAATTCCGCAATGCACAATACCGTTAAAGCAATCAATTCAGGAATAAATACCTTTTTATTGGATTGTTTCTTATCCGACAATCCTCCCCAGAAAAATGCACCCAAAAATGCCATGAACATATAGGCTGCCATGACCAGTGACAACATTGAACTGCTCATGCCACAGCTTAAGAAATACGTTGACACAAATCCTAAGAATGCACCGAAATATGCCCAGTAGAGAAAATCCAGTGCGCTGAATCCAAGCACCTTTTTTAAATCATGTTCCATATGTGACTCCTTCTCACTCAGGTTCTTTCATTATACACTACATGCATGCAAAAAAGAAAAAAAGCTCTTTCGAGCTTCTTATTTTGTGATCAGTTTGAACGGCTTGACACCTTCAACTGCTTTTGCAGGTGTGATTCTTGTTTCATCATTATCCAGGTCAATCAGGATGTATTTACGATTGCCCATGCCGATTTCATACATGTAGGATAACTGTCTATGACCATGTCTTGTTTCAATTCTTTCAACAAGATCATGATGATCCTTTTCACACATCGCATAGATCAGATCTACACATGCAGAATCAATGGCACAGATGTCTGTAGAAGCGAGGATTCCTACGTTCGGTGTAACAACAGGCTGTGCAGCAACACCCTCACAGTCACAGGATACAGACATGTTTCTCATAACGTTTACATAAGTCACATTCCTGCCGAAGAAATCGATTGTAGCCTTTGTGGATTCTGTGATCTTTTCCATCAGTTCATCTTCCACAACACCCCAGTCATTTCCGTTCTTTGCGTGGATCATGCCTTTGCCGATTCTTCCATCCGCACAACCGATACCGATGTTCTTGTTTGAACCGCCGAAACCGCCCATTGCATGACCTTTGAAATGTGTTAAGCAGAACAGGGAATCATACTCTGTCATATGAGAACCATGTGTCATATGATCAAACCATTTGC
>JAFYCG010000296.1 GCA_017539825.1 Solobacterium sp.
GAGAATACCATTTATCTGACGTTTGATGACGGACCGGGTGCATATACGGAACAGCTATTGAATGTATTAAATCAGTATGGTGTGAAAGCGACATTCTTTGTCACTAATGCATATCCGGGGTATGCCTATTGTTTGAATCGTGCTAATGAGGCAGGTCATACGGTAGCTGTTCATACAGCTTCCCATAACTACGCACAGATCTATGCAAATGATGAAGCGTATTGGGATGATTTCAACAGGGTGAATGATGTGATTGAAGCACAGACCGGTTCAAGGACAAAGCTGTTTCGCTTTCCGGGAGGTTCTTCCAATACGATCAGTGCAAACTACAATGAAGGTATCATGACAAGACTTGCTGAGCAGGCAGCCGAAAAAGGATATGTCTATTTTGACTGGAATGTTTCCAGCGGAGATGCAGGTGGAACAACGGATACAAATACCGTATATGTAAATGTGATCAGAGGTATACAGTATAATCATGATCATGGTGTTCCTTCGGTTGTTCTTCAGCATGACATCAAACCATATTCCGTGGATGCGGTAGAGAGTATTATTCTCTGGGGCTTGGAGAACGGATATCACTTTGCCCCGTTAAGTGATCTTTCCTTTACTGCACATCACGGCATCGCAAATTAAAATGCTCTGAAAAGAGCATTTTTACTTTGGGTACAGTATAATTGTCTGGACTTGACGCTCCGTCAATACCGGTTTTATGCGTAAAGGCATAAACTGAAAACAAAAGAGGAGAAGGTGTATGGATACAGTCAAAACAGGAGAGCTGATCAGGAAGAAAAGGAAAGAAAAAGATATGACACAACAGGATCTTGCCGAAAGAATTCATGTGTCGGTATCGGCAATTTCCAAGTATGAAAACGGAAGAGGTTTTCCGGATATTTCCCTTTTGATTCCTTTGTCTGAAGCACTGGATATTTCCATCGCTGAACTCCTGCAGGGTGAGACGGAGGACAAACAGATGAAAGACGAAGAGAATATCAAAGAAGTGATCCAGATTGCCGATGAACAAAGCAGAAGAAAGCTGAGAAAAAGAACCATTCTTTTAGCCTTATGCATTGTCATCATCAGTATTTCTCTGATTGGAAAGATCATGGTGGAATCATGGAAAAAAGAGAATATCGTGCTGACATACGATGAATGCATGGCACCGTATGTGAAAGACATGAACAATTCGATTCCGGGTTACGGGGAATGGATGGGGGATTGCCTGATGCTTTCGTATATGGGATACAGTGAAACATCCTATAATCTATCGGTGGATTTTTATACGGATAACAGGAAGATGATCGTTGTTCCTTTTGAAACCAAATGGTGGATGATGACCCATGAACCCGAACCGATACAAATCATGCTTGCTTATTCCAAAGAGGAAAGTGATGCAATTAAAGAGGTATGGTTCTATAACGGTGATATGAATTATGAGGAATTGTTGCAGTATGTGCATCATGATGAAATGCGCAAAAATCTCATCACAGACAGTGTAAAGGTCTATGAGAGGGGATACGAAAAATAAGGAATAATAGCTAAAGACATAAAAAAAGGCTTTTCAGGAGTATAAAACTCCCAAAAGCCTTTTTACATGTTATTACAATTTGGCTTGGAGGGTATAGGCAATATGGATTAATACATCTTCATTGTAAGCTTTAGCCATCAGGTAATAACTGAATGGATTGAAATGATCAGTATCCGGTTTTTCGACAGGCAGACACATGCAGGGGTTACCGGAGATCGGGGAAAGGTTGCTTTGAGGTCTGTTACCGACACTCAGAATGCAATGCAGGTTGTATTTGTCCATGGTTCCGTCTAAGAGTTCATGTGATCTTTCTTCTAATTCCAGACGTTTAAGAATATACTCTTTTTCCTTAAGGGTTCCTGATAAACTATCACTGTCTTCCAAAAGATCCTGTCCGTATTTCAAACATCTTTCCGCATGATCACGGTTAAACTGTATAATATCAGCCAGTGTTTTACATTGACTCCTGTGATTGGAGAGATAGAGGTTTAAGCCGTATTTGAATTCATGTTTCAAAGCTTCTGATTCATCTAACATCGTTTCAGGCATTTCAATCTCTATGACTTCTGCACCGCATTCCTTCAAAATATCCATTGCCTGTTGGATTGCTTTTCTTTTTTCTTCGGTTTCTTCCTTCAGAAAAACACCGATCTTCATGCCGAAGCAGTTTGTATGAAGCTGTTGTGTATAGTCTTTGATATCGCAGGTATTCGTTGCAGGATCATTTTCATCTTTGCCTGCAATTTCCTGTAAGATCAATGCGATATCTTCCACACAAGTAGCCATCGGACCTGCTGTATCCTGTATATGGCTGATCGGCAGTATGCCGTTTCTGGAAACCAGACCGATTGTCGGCTTAATGGAGACAATACCATTGGCGATGGAAGGGGACATCAAAGAACCGTCGGTTTCCGTTCCGATGGAAAAGGGTATTAAGCCTGCAGCTACTGAAACCGCAGAACCGGTAGAACTTCCGGAAGGATCTAATCCCGGTGTAAAGGGATGGATTACCTGTCCGTTTAAGGAACTGTAACCCGAAGGCATATCCTGTCTGGACATGAAATAGGCAAATTCAGAAAGATTGGTTTTGCCGAGGATAACAGCTCCGGCTTCTTTCAGTTTTCTGGTGATGAAGGCATCTTCTTCTGCAATCAGATCACTTAAGGCATAGGATCCTGCTGTTGTATGCATGCCTTTGACATCAATGTTGTCTTTTAAAAGAACGGGAATACCATGCAAAGGGGACCGCATGCCGCTTTGTTTCAGTTCTTCATCCAAGGCTCTTGCCTCAAACAGGGCATTGGCGTTGATTTCGGCTATACTGTTGTATTTTTCGTCATTCTCCGCTATGCATTTCAGGTATTTTCTGACAAGATCCGCACTTGTCCATTTACCTTCACGAATACCTTCAGATAATTCTTTTACCGTCATATATGCCTCCTTTAGATAGTACCATGGTAACTTATATGAAAAGAAAATACGAATCATATGACTGTGAAAGCGGATCAGGATAATTCCTACTTTTCGCAAACTATACTTGAAACCCTAAAAAATAGTAGTAAAATATAAAATAACTACTAAATATTAGGGGTTTTATATGAAAAAAGATAGAAACAAATACGCTTTGCCGGGTCATTTGAACAAAGATGACATAAAAAGAATGAGAAAGAAGCTGCAAATGACACAGAATGAACTTGCCGAATTGCTGAATGTATCTGTGAAAACAATAGAAAACTGGGAGGCGAATGATCGTCCGATCACCGGTCCGATCGTATTATTGTCCAGGATTCTTCTGGAAACACCGGAGATGGCAGAATATTATCGGATACCCGAAAAGACAGCACCACTGCGATTAAAATACTATTGGTATAATACCTTGTGCACCGTAATTGATGTCAATATGATCCAAAGAAAAGTGAAGATAAATAACTATACACAGAATGTTCTGTTATGTGCTTTTGGAGGAAATCAGAAACCGAATTATCAGGATTATGAAGAATTTCTGGAAAGTCGATGTTTCCCTGAGACAAGAGATAAAATGAAGATTCAGCTGGAAGAACTGGATATCCCTTATTATGATCCTTTGTTAATCATTGAGAAAACAGGAGGAAGAGTGGAAGGAGATCCGTTTCGGGTTGAAATAGAGAGGGGTATATGATTGTATTAGACGATGAAAATATATTCACAAATAAACGTAAATCTTCGAAAGGGAATCAATTGAAGTGGGTACTGGGTAAGACATGGTATAAAGCAGATTATCTCGGCTATGAAGGGCTGGCAGAATATGTAGTTTCAAGGCTGTTGCAGTATTCTTCTCTGGATCCTTCTGAGTATGTGGATTATGAAACGGAGGATATTGCCTATAAGCTGAATACATTTCATGGCTGTCAAAGCATGAGCTTTCTTCGGCCGGGAGAGAGGCTGATCACTTTGAACAGATTGTTTTTGGAAGTATACGGATATGATTTGTATGGCGCTATATGGCACATACCTGATGAAAAAGACAGGTTGATTCAAATAACAAATTCTGTCATTGCATGTACAGGATTGAATCATTTTGGTGAATATTTGTGTAAACTTTTAGAAATAGATGCTTTATTTCTGAATGAAGACAGGCATTTTCACAATATTGCATTGATTCAGAAGGATGATGGGAGCTTTTCATATGCACCTGTTTTTGACAATGGAGCCGGTCTCATGTCGGATACAACCATTGATTATCCTATGCATGGGGATATTTATAAAATGATCAATACAGTTAAAGGAAAAACAATATCTTCCAGTCTGGAACGTCAAATAGAGATTGCCGAAGAAGTATTTGATATTCAGATTCACTTTGCTTTTAAGGAAAAAGATATTGTCAGTATACTTCAAAATGAAAAAAATTATGATGAGCAGACGAAAAGAAGAGTGTTGGATATTCTCCTGGCACAGAAAAGAAAATACAATTATCTTTTTGTGAAACAGTAAAAAAGTCTTTGCCTTTTTACAGGCAGAGACTTTTTAAGAAAAATTTACAGAATGATTTCACCGTTGGATTCAATGATCTCTTTATAACGGTCATAGGAGTTCTTTTTCTTTCTTTCCAGTGTTCCGTGACCGTCATTGAAACGATCAACATAGACGAAACCGTAACGTTTCTTCATTTCTCCTGTACCTGCCGATACAACATCAATCGGGCCCCACCAGAGATAGCCGATACATGGAACGCCATCGAGAATTGCCTCATGAACCTGGCGGAGATGCTCCTCAAGATATCTGACACGGAACGGATCATCAATTGTTCCGTTTTCATCGAGATTCTCATCAAGGCCGATAC
>JAFYCG010000297.1 GCA_017539825.1 Solobacterium sp.
AAGGGCGCATTGGCAGGGGAACATTTTGATGAATACTTCTTCCGTGACTGCAAAGACCCGGCAATTGCTGCGCTTATAAAGAAACTGAAAGGGTAACTGAATAAGCAGAGAAGTGAGATATTCTATGAGAATGATGTGCAGATTTTGCACATTATAATCAATATCCGGGAAACAGTTTGAAAAGATCAGCATATTGCTGATCTTTTTTATAAACATTCTTTATCAATCATGGTTTTGGCAGTATAGCATTCACATGGATTTCCAGATAACGGCTGCGAATCCTGATCAGATTCTTTTCCTGAAGCATTTCCTCAAGAAGGGAGGCAATCTCTTCGGAAAGGGAAACAATATGGTCTTTGTAGTTCAGCCGGTTTGGGTTGTAACGGGTATCGATCCATGCATCTGTATTGAGTCTTTCTTGAGCCAGTTCCTGAATTTTTGTGCTGAATACACCTTCCGTATCCAAGTCGCATAAAGCACGGTATGTCCATTTGTAGTAGGGAGGATATTCTCTTTTCAAAAGAAAAAACAATTCCATGGCAGAACAAATGCCCTTTGAGCGGCATATTTCTGCGGCAACGATATCATTTCTGCTCATGCAGCGACTGTAGTTTACCTGCAGGGAAGAGGCATAGGTATGCAGCTGTTGGGCAATTCGTGTTTTCCAGATTTTATCGGGATAATATGCAAGCAAAAGATTGCGGAAGGCGGTGAACTGTCCGAGATCATCTCGGAATACCTCTCCATTTACTGCTGTTTTCAAACAGGAGTGATCCAGATTCTGCCAATCTTCTTCACGCATGATGCAATGCTTTGTATCACAGTCAATATGCAGGATATCGGAATAGAAGTTGTGAATTGTTGAAACACCTCTTCTTTCACGCAGGCGATCGGTATAATAGGAATGCTCTTGCAAATTGACAAGCTCGTTATAAGCGATTGACAGCAGATGACCGAAACGGTCCATATCTTCATCACTCAGCCAAAGGCATACACCCGTACCGAAATCATGGTCTCTTGAGATTTCATCGTCATATCCGAAACAATCGGATCCTTCACCGACAATGCCCACGGCGATTCTGTCCTCATATTCCCCAAACTTTTCATGTATCATTTCTGCGACATACTTTTCATAAAACCGTCTGTTTTTTTCCATCACATTGTTCATGGGACACTTCCTTATGTTTGTTAAAACAATTATAACAGAAGGAAAAGAAAACGGGATTATATGCGATAACCGTATATATCTTTCTGATCTTTTTCTGATATATGATTTTTCTTCAAAAATAACAGATAAACGTAAGGAAGAAGATTAACGGAAGATTGTATGCTTATTATAATTTGAAATAATTTTAGGGAGTTTTTGATTATGAGTTTTTCAGGTATTTTCCTTCTATCTTTAACACAAAGTCAAATCTTATGCCACCGCGATTGACAAATGTTACATCGGCATTAACTGCTCTTTTATATACGGAACTCACCCAGTTTCCGCCGGTTGTTGCCATTTTACCGCTTCCGTCAATAAAACCTTTTTTCTTTGCTTCAGTGGTAATATAGCCGACATTCTTTTCGAGAACTGAACGGATCTGTTCGATTGCGGCTTCTGTTACTTCTGCAATATCGGGACCCAGATCTTCGCTGTTTTCATCAATATGAAGTGTTTTTGCGGCAGGAATATCATTGTTTAACATTTGGTTTGCCTGCCGGAAGGAGATCTTTTTATTTTTCCTTTCAAAAACAAGTTCGAAAGAATTGTAAGCTACACCGTATTTATTCGGTTCCATATAAAAAATACCGTTATCTGTGACACCTTGTTCGGTTTCGTGGGAATGGCATCCCAGAACCAGATCAATCATATTTTCAATACCCCGGTCGAATTCATGATTTCCGACTGTAACGGCATCATAACCCATTAATTCGTAAGCGATGGATACCGGTGCTCCGTTCAGCAGATTCGACATAGTATTTCCCTGATAGATGTCGCCTGCATCCACCGGTAATGCATAATCTTTATTGTAGCTGTCCCCATATCCTCTGACATCTTTTACCTTATCGGAAATATAGGAATGGTTGAATTTATAGTTGTCACCGTCTTTGCTGGCAATATATCCATGTACATCGGATGTTTCAAATGCAGGCAGACGATAAATTCCGTCTTTTCCGTCATCCCTGAAATAAAACAACATACCTGCAACAACAAGAATTGCGACAATGCCTAAAAAAATGTTTCTTTTTTTTCATTTGATGAGATTCCTTTGCCGGTATTGAAAATAGATGATGCATTTCGATTTTGCGAATGCATTTTTATTGGCTGTGTTTGTCAGCTTCGAAGGAAAAGGGTGTATGGAAATTATTGCTTTTGATATTTTTTTTCGGAACTATTTTCAGTATTGCTGATTCTTTCGTTGAAATAAATAATGTGCAATGAATTGAAATGGCATCAGTTATTATCGGGATATATTGGCAATACACACAAGAAAAACGGCAGGATACATGGACTATATGATCACAAATGCTTTATACTTTGAAGAAGAAAAAGGAGTAGAATATGAACGTTATTGAAGCGATTCACTGCCGGCACAGCTACAGAGGAAAATATAAAGATATTCCTGTTTTGAGAGAAGATCTGGTAAAGATCATGGAGGCAGGACTGGCAGCACCTTCCGGCTGTAATAAACAAACCACATCTATGGTTGCTGTGGATGATCCGGTAGTATTAAATAAAATAAAACAGGTGATTGATCCTCATGTTGCAGAGAGTGCACCGGCTGCAATACTCGTGCTTACGCAACGTATCAATGCATATCGGGATAAATGCTTTGCTGTGCAGGATTATTCTGCCGCAATAGAAAATATGCTGCTGGCAATGGTTGAAATGGGATATCAGAGCTGCTGGTATGAAGGACATATTACGGATGATGACAGGATCTGTGACAAAATTGCAAAGATATTAAGCGTTCCGGATGATTATGAAGTGGTCTGTTTTCTTCCTGTTGGCATTGGCGAAGGAGAACCGGTACTTCCTAAGAAGAAATCGTTTGAAGAAAGGGCATGGTTTAATGCTTTCGGCGTATCGGAAAATGATCAAATATGAGCAAAATGAAACATTCATGTATGAACTGGAAAAACAGTATTTGATGGAGGAAAGATGCATATGGATTTTAGGGTATTGGAATATTTTCTTGCAGTAGCTGATGAAGGAAACATTTCTCATGCTGCAGAGCTGTTACATGTTTCACAACCGACGATTTCAAGACAACTGATGGATCTGGAGGAAGAACTGGGCAAGAAGCTGTTTATCAGAACAAACAAAAAAGTTCTTCTGACAAATGAAGGGATTCTGTTTCGGGAAACAGCAAAAGATATCGTCAGGCTGTATGCAAAGGCAAAAAACAATTATGCCGAAACGGATGAACTGGAAGGAGACCTGACGATCGCAGCAGGAGAGCTTGAATCATTTGATCTGGTCGCTGTAAAAATAAAGGAATTTCATCAGAAACATCCTAAAGTTCTTTTCCATATTCATTCAGGTAATGCAGAGGAGATATGTTCTTCAATTGATAAAGGCACAGCTGATATAGGCTTTATTGTCCAGTCGGTAAACACAATGAAATATGAAGTATGCAACCTGCATACTTCAGAATCATGGGGGATACTGGTTAACCGTGATCACAGATTAGCCGATAAAGAGTATGTAACGGTAAAAGACTTACAAGGGGAGCAGCTGATCATACCGGAAAACACCCGTTTGCGAAATGATATCCGGGAATGGATTGGATCAGAACATTCTATCGCTGCAACATATACATTATTCAGGAATGCGATGATCCTGACGGAAGTCAGCAACTGGGTGACAATTTGCACAGAGGCAAATAAATATTCCGATTCCCAACTTGTTTTTGTGCCATTGCATCCAAAGAGAGTATCTTCCACTTCTTTAATCTGGAGAAAGCGTGCTGTGTACAATCCCGTAATGCAAGAGTTTCTGACATATTTTGATATACATAATATGAATAACAATTAATTTGATATAGGTATTTTACATCTTTAATATTTCTGTATATACTTTAATCGTAAACAGGAGGCAAAAGATGCAGAACTTTATTTATCACATGCCGGTAAAGGTGTATTTCGAAGAAAGCGGTGTAAAAAAATATCTTCCGACGGAAATGAAGAAGTATGGACAAAACGTCATGATCGTTTACGGTGGCGGATCGGTTAAAAGAAACGGAATACTGGATGAATTGAAAAATATTCTGGAAGAATGCGGAAAAAGAGTCTTTGAATTCGGCGGAGTTGCCTCCAGTCCGAGTTATGCCAAAATCAAGGAAGGTATTGCGCTTTATAAAAAAGAAGACATCGATCTGATGATTGCGTTAGGCGGAGGATCTGTAGTGGACAGCACAAAGATCATCGCTGCAGGAGCAGAAACAGATGAAGATATCTGGGATGAACAGATGGTAAAGCATCATATTCCTGAAAAGATGGGTAAATATGCAGTCGTATTAACCATTTCCGGTGCAGGTGCAGAAATGGATAATCTTGGTGCATGTACAAATGAAGAAACACATGAAAAAAAGACATTTACGGGTCCTTATGCAGACTTTGTCATTGAGGATCCTTCTTACCTGATGTCCATTCCGCTTCGTATATTTACACCCGGTGTCTATGATTCATTGAGCCATTGCATGGAAACCTATTTTGGCAGAGGATTCAATGTCTGGGATGAGATCAATGAAAGCTTAATGAAGAATATCATCCGTAACGGCAGAGCATTGATGGATAATCCTGACAGTATGGAAATCCGTTCGAATCTGATGTGGGATTCCTCTTTGATCCAGTCGTTCAGTTTCTATACGGGAAATCCGGGTGATTTCCAGGCACATGGCATTGAGAATATGCTTGCCGCATATACACATGCAACACATGGTCTGCAGCTTGCCATTCTGCAACCGGTTTATTATGATCATGTCGTGGAAGACGGTCAGGATGTATTTGCAAGATTTGCGGTCAATGTCATGGAAGTGGATCCTGCCGGAAAAACACAGATCGAAGTCGCCAAGGAAGGCATTGAGAAACTGCGTGAATTCATCCGCTGTCTTAAATTGCCGGAAACCTTCTCAGAAGCCGGAATTGAAGTTACCGAAGAGATTGCTGCAGCGGTTGCGGATACATGCAATGTTTCAAGCACAAACGTGCGACAGCTGTCCAGAGAAGAAATCCGTGAAATCATTCTGGAATGCAGATAAAAAGGTGAAAAATGCTGTTCTATTTTACAAGCACCGGCAACAGTCTCTATGCTGCTAAGCAGTTTGATGAAGAGCTGTACAGTATTCCACAGGAACTGAATAAAGAAAACAGGCATTACAAAGCGGAGCGCATCGGCATTGTCTGTCCGTTGTATGAATTTGATCTGCCTGTTATCGTAAAAGATTTTATTCTCCATTCGGAATTTGAAACAGATTACTTCTATATTGTGATGACATATGGCATGCATCATGGCGGATGTGCATCCCGTAATGCGGAATACTTTGAAAAAGCAGGAAGACATATTGATTATTTCAATACGATTAATATGCTGGATAATGCATTGCCTGTCTTCGACATGGATGAACAGAGAAAGATCGATCCGGAAAAGAAAGTGGATGAACATCTTGCCATGATCAAAACGGATATTGCGGAAAGAAAACAGTTTATCCAGCCTGCCACAAAAGAAGAAGTTGACTTCTATGGGCATTTTATTGCGATTGCTGCTGATTTCAGTGCAGCCTTAAAACAGCCTAAATACAGCGTGTCTGATAAATGTATCGGTTGCGGCATCTGTACCCGTGTCTGTCCAAAGGGATGTATCTGTGTGACTGAAGGCAGGGCAACATATGACAGCACAAATTGTTTCGGCTGTATGGCATGTATCCATGCATGTCCGCAAAAAGCGATCGGTTATGTGGAAATCAAGGAGAGAAATCCTGAAGCACGCTATCGCAATCCGAATATTCAGCTGATGGAAATCATCAAATCAAACAATCAGAATTAACTACATAAAGGCATAGGTGCTGAACCTATGCCTATTTCAATTCTGTGCAGTTTGTATTTTTTCGCGGATATCATGCAGAATTTTATCTGCTGCCTGTATCGGATCATTGAAGATAGTCACATATCCCTCTAAAGAAGAAGCTTTTGCGTAAAGTGCCTTTGTTCTTTGATCCACAAAGATTCTGCACTCATATTTGGCATTGTTTGCTTCCTGAATCATATTTGCGGCAGGAGAATTTCCATCCAGGGCAATCAGAACGGATTTTCTCTGTTTGAAGATTTCGTAAGCAACCGATTTATAGATGCCCATTCCGACAGGTTCAATGGAAATACGGACAAAGATGTTCTTTTCCTGAATCTTTTGTATCTCTTCATCCGTAATTGCCGAAGGGATAAACGCATAGATTTCAAATCTTCCGTGATTCTGATCAATCAGATATTTTTCATAGGCATTCAGCTTATGTCCGATCACAAAGCATGTGGTGTTCGGATCACATCCGTTTAACAGGATATCAATCAGCTGTTTGTCATCGTTGCGCATTCTTGTTTTTCTGTTGTCTGTATTGAAACTGCCTCCGGCAAGAACAATAGGTGTTTTGTTGCGGGGAACTTCACGGATCTTATCCTGAAAAACAATGTAAGCATCCTTCTTTTCATTTTCCTGTAAAGGAATGCCGACTTGCGAAGTATGCGTAGTAATCCGATCCTGATAGAATTGCACCACAGGCAGATTGCCACTGATCTTATGCATTCTTGCTTCCTTCTCTTTGAAGGCTTTCAGGCTTTCTTTAAGAATTCTGTCTTCTGTCTGTTTCATTTTCTGCATGTCCTCAAAGGACAATGACAACAGTTTTTCCAATGCAAGCTGTTCATCCATCGAATCTGTTCCGTAAAGTGCTCCGCCATCGGTTCCCTGTACACAATGGATTCCGGCATCAAGATACTGTTTTAACGGATGGCCTTTCAAGGTATTCAGGTTATTTAATCTGACATTGGATGTAATCTGAAACTCAAGAACTGTTCCTGTTTCTTTCAACAAGTCAATTAGCTGTCTGCCTTTTTCACTCTTTAAAGAAGGGGTGTATAAACCATGTCCGATACGGATATGAGGAATATTCTGTCCTTTGTGCAGAGATGCTTTGACAGCTTTGACACTTTCTGTCACATTATCACGCAGACTGTCATTTTCACCTGCATGAATGCGTAAGACAAAAGATGGTTCTGATTCAGCAATGTGTACCAATTCCTGAATGACAGGGACAAGGTCCCTAATATCATTGATCTCTTCGCCGACAATATCGCTTCCTGCCACATAGGGATCCATGGCGACAGCTTTGAGTGCGGTGAGATTGGCACTGTAATCGGCAGGAGATATTTTATCTTTGATGATGGTTAAAGGAATTCTGCGCAATGCTGCAAGAAAACGAAGGGTGACGCCTGTTTCCTCTGTGACTGCAGGCATGACTTCGTGAATCTGCTCCAAAACAAAAGGAGCTGTATCCGGCTTAACCAGAGATGTATCGGAGATTTCCGCATACTGTATGCCGCATGAAGCATAGGATCTGGCTGTCCACAGCAGCTTGTCCTGAAACAGGGTATTGTTCCGATAGACAGGATGTTTTTTGTCTGTATGCATTTGTGCTAATGTATCGACGATTTCTTTATCCGGGATCTGTTCAAACTGATCAAGAGGGAATTCATAATCCGCCCGGATTCCTTTTGTGAAAACATATCGGTACAGATATACTTTTTCCAGATTGGTAAAAACAGCCTGTCCGTCTTTCATGACCGCAAGTGAATTTCGAATTCTTGCAATGTTGTAGGAACTGTCCTTTAAGTCGCCGAGAATCAGGTCGGCAAAGTTGATAAACGTATTGTCGTTGATTCTGCGCTCAAGATACTTTCCCTTCAACCCGCAGTCTTTATATTTTTCGGCAACATGTTTTCTTTGTTCCTGCAGAAAGCTTTTCTGTTTTTCCGTACATTTCAGATTCAGTTTTTTGATGTAGTAAAGAGGATAACGGATCTGATGCATGATACCCAGAGCCATAAGCCTGTCAGGTGAAAGATTGGCATTCATATGTGTATGAAGGTCCGTATGAAATTTGTTTTCGTTGCGTATATAGGATTTGATGATTGTTTTTTCAATACCGAGGTGATAGTCCTTGGTTTGTGACATCAGGGTTTTGGATATTGCCGGTATGGAGGCTTTCATCTCCACTGTTCCATCAGGATAGATGGTAGCGGTTTTGGTGTTGCCAAGCCGAAAGATATAGACAATGCGGTTATAGGCATCGACATAACAGGGAACCTCTCCCTGAATGATTTTCATGCCGTCATTATCATATGTCAGAGGCAGCTCACAAAGATGTGCCAGATTGGTAATCAGGTTTCCCGTACCGTGGTGCGGTGTGCGCAATGTGAAAAACATCTTTTCCTGATCTTTATACAGATCAACAATGATGTCTTTTTCCTTATCCAGATACAGTGTTTTAAAATATTTCTTCATATAGTTCCTTATGCAGTATATCTGATGAAAGTGATTCCGTCTTCCGACGGTTTTTCTTCATGCAACAGAATTATACCGCAAAATATATGCAATTCTGCAGAAAGAGAAAGTATTATTTTTGCAAAACAAAAAAAGCGGCACGGATGAGCCGGACGCCCATCTATACCGCCTGATTTATTCAACATCCTGTAGAGCATCGTACCCCTCCTCGGAAGTACGAACCTTTATCACATTTTCAACATCATATACAAAAATCTTTCCGTCACCGATATGGCCGGTATACAGAACTTTTTTGGCAGTCTCGATAACTGTACGTACGGGAACTTTACTTACGACAATATCAAACTGTACTTTCGGAAGGAGATTCGCCTCAATCGGAACACCACGGTAGTATTCCGGCTGGCCTTTCTGTGCTCCGCATCCTAATACATGTGTAATAGTCATTCCGGTAATGCCGATATTAACCAGAGCATTTTTAAGCGCTTCGACACGGGATTCTTTGCATATAATTTCGACTTTTGAAATCTTCGGCCCGGGGTTGGCGGTTTCGGATATAACTTCCTTTTTCATAGGAACCGTTTCAAAAACAGGTACTGCATTGAATGCATTTTCAACAGGAATGCCTTCTTCAATATATTCCGGGATCATTGAGAAACCGGCATATGCGCTCAAAAGGCCATGTTCGGTTGCATCAAGACCCAGTGTTTCCTCCTCACGTGTTACACGAAGTCCGAAGACAGCTTTGATGACAAGGAACACAATCGTCATCGTGAAAGCTGCCCACATGGCAACTGTGGCTATACCCAGAATCTGAATACCAAGCAGTTTGAATCCTCCTCCATAGAGAAGGCCTGTCATCTGTATGCCGGCTTGATCGGCTATGGAATAAACAGGTGCGGAGGAAGTCGCAAACAATCCTACCGCAAATGTACCCCATATGCCGTTCAGGCAATGCACTGCAACTGCGCCTACCGGATCATCGATATGGAGGATATAGTCAAGTAACCAGACACCGAATACGACAAGGATGCCGGAAATTGCACCGATGATCAAAGCACCGAATGCATCGGTAACATCACAGCCTGCAGTGATTGCAACAAGCCCGGCCAGGGAAGCATTTAAACACATGGAAACATCAGGTTTTCCATAACGGATCCAGGTATAAATCATACAGGTAACGGTAGCTGCAGAAGGGGCAATTGTCGTTGTGAGAAATATAGAACCAAGCTGTTCTACGCTGGTTGCGGCTGCACCGTTAAAACCATACCAGCCAAGCCATAAAATAAATACGCCAAGTGCACCAAACGTAATGTTATGACCGGGAAATGCATTTACCTTTGTGATTTTGCCGGATTCGTCTTTCTGGAATTTTCCGATACGGGGACCGACAAGCTTTGCCCCGATCAATGCGGTAATGCCTCCGACCATATGAATGGCACAAGATCCTGCAAAATCATGAAACCCTGTTTGTGCGAGCCATCCGTTTCCCCAGATCCAGTGTGCTTCAACCGGATAAATCAATGCGGAGATTACGGCAGAATAGACGCAATAGGACAGGAATCTGGTTCTCTCTGCCATAGCTCCGGAGACAATGGTTGCTGTAGTTGCACAGAAGACAAGATTGAATACAAAAGCGGAATAATTGAAATCCGCATATGTTGTGAAAAGATCAAAACCGGGTTTGCCGATAAAACCTGAAAGATCCTCTCCTAACAGAAGTCCGTAACCAATCAGAATAAAAACGATTGTACCGATACAGAAATCCATCAGATTCTTCATCAGAATGTTTCCGGTGTTCTTTGCCCTGGTAAAGCCGGTTTCCACCATAGCGAATCCTGCCTGCATCCAGAACACAAGTGCTGCTCCGATCAGGAACCATACGCTGAATACTTCCGCATTCACCATTTCCATTACTTCACCCATAATTCTTTTCCTCCTTTTGATGAATAATGACATGATTGATTCAGCTCCGTATACCATCAAATGAAGAAAGGCAAGGAGCGCTGATGCGGCACCCTTGCCTGAATGCATGTATTCTACTACCCCGGAAAAACTGTGTCAACGTAAAAAAAGAAAAAATGAAAGAAATTTCAGAAAATGCAATGAAAAATATTGACAGAAAGATTTCTGTGTTTTATTCTACATGCATACAAAATAAAAAAAGCGTTGCGGAAGAGGAGTACATCCGGATATGTCATTCAAGAGAGCGGGTATTTGATGGGAATCCCGTATGACAGACGGAAAGGAAAAACACTTCCAAGTCCGACCTGAACAGCAAAGGTGCTAAGTAGGGGAGGCGTGATTGCGGCACGTTATCCTCCGCATGGGTTTGTTGGAACCTATAGAGAAGCAAGTCAGGTGGCACCACGGAGAGGCGGCCTTCGTCCTGAAGAGAATCAGGATGATTGCCGTCATAACGGAGGTGCCATTTTATGTGTTCAATATTCACAGTGCTGTCAAAGGAGTTGTCAGAAGATATAATCCGGAAGTGTTTTGATAAAACTGTTTCCCGGGGACCGGATATGAGCAGGCTTATCAGAATTCCTTCAGGCTGGATGGGATTTCACCGGCTTGCAATTATGGGATTGGATGAAAGCGGCATGCAGCCGTTTGAGATGCATGGTGATTATGTGGTTTGCAACGGGGAACTGTACGGTTTTCGCCCGATCCGTGAACGTCTTGCCAAACAGTATCCTCTGGTCAGCGGCTCTGATTGTGAAATTATATTACCGTTATATTACGAATACGGACTTGAGCTTTTTAAAACGCTGGATGCAGAATTTGCAATGATACTGTACGACCATAAGAAAGATATGGTTGTTGCAGCCCGTGATCCGATAGGCATCCGCCCCTTGTTTTACGGTACGCTTGATGATGGATCAATGGCATTTGCAAGTGAACCGAAAAACCTGGTGGATATTTGCAGGGATATTCATCCGTTTCCTCCGGGACATTACTGGACACAGGAGGAAGGCTTTGTCTTATATGATGATCCTTCGGAAGTTGTGCAATTCACGATGAAAGATGAAGATTCCATCTGCAAAAAAATCAGACGCCTTTTGATAGATGGCGTAAACAAACGCCTTGATGCGGATGCGCCTGTCGGCTTCCTGCTTTCCGGCGGACTTGACTCGTCTCTTGTTTGTGCAATCGCTAAAAGCTTTAGTGACAAACCGATCCGTACATTTGCGATAGGTATGGATGTTGATGCGATTGATCTTAAATATGCCAGAAAAGTCGCAGATTATATCCATAGTGAACATACCGAAGTCATTATTTCAAAACAGGATGTATTGGATTCCATTGAAGATGTTGTTCATCTGCTGGGAACCTGGGATATTACCACAATCCGCGCATCAATCGGCATGTATCTTGTCTGTAAATACATTCATGAGCATACCGATGTGAGAGTGCTTTTGACCGGTGAAATATCGGATGAACTATTCGGATATAAATATACCGATTTTGCACCAAATGCCGAAGAGTTTCAGAAGGAAGCGGAAAAGCGTATTCGCGAGCTGCATATGTATGATGTGCTTCGTGCCGACCGTTGTATTTCGTTTAATTCACTTGAGGCCAGAGTTCCTTTTGGGGATCTGAAGTTTGTGCGTTATGCGATGAGCATTGATCCGTTCCTGAAAATGAACCGACATAAAATGGGAAAATATCTGTTACGTAAAGCTTTTGAAGAAGATCATATATTGCCTGAAGAAATCTTATGGAGACAGAAGGCGGCATTTTCTGATGCGGTAGGACATTCCATGGTGGATGACATACGGGCTTATGCGGAAGAACTCTATTCACAGAAAGAATTTGAAGAGAAATGTCAGAAATATTCCTACTGTCCGCCATTCACAAAGGAGAGTCTGTTGTATCGTGAACTGTTTGAAAAATACTATCCGGGTAATGCGGGAATGATTGCGGATTTCTGGATGCCAAACAAAAACTGGGAAGGATGTGCAGTGAATGATCCGTCTGCACGTGTTCTTTCCAACTATGGAGAAAGCGGGGTTTGATGTATGAAATTCACTAAAATGCAAGGAATCGGGAATGATTATCTCTATTTTTTCGAAGAGCCTCCAATCAACGTCAAAGAACTTTCAATCCGCTTGTCTGACCGGCATTTCGGAATCGGATCGGATGGTCTGATTTATATTTCAAAATCAAAAATTGCCGATTTTCGCATGCGTATTTTCCATGCGGATGGAAGCGAAGCAAAGATGTGCGGCAACGGGATACGCTGCGTTGCAAAATACGTTTATATGAAAGGGTATACGGATAAAACCAAGCTGAAGATCGAAACGGAATCCGGAATACGTGAAATAAAACTTGATGTTAAAGAGGATAAAGTTGTTGCAGCTTCCGTGAATATGGGAAAAGCAATTGTCTCGGATTCCGTAACAGCAGAGATCGATGGAATGTCGTATTCTCTTCATCCTGTATCGGTTGGGAATCCTCAT
>JAFYCG010000298.1 GCA_017539825.1 Solobacterium sp.
CAATACAAAAAATTATCTTTCACACAACGAGAGGTTTGCAGAACTGATAAACAGGTCATTGTATGGCGGGACAGCGTTTGTCGACCCCTGCAGGCTGGAAGACATCACTGTCCAGCCTCTGGGATCAGCAGCGATCAGAGATCTTCTCAAGAAATGCACTGTCAAGAAGGACAGGGGAACCACCTATGTTATTTATGGTATTGAAAACATGCAGTATCCGATATATGATGCACCTGTAAAAGCGATGTGGTACGATGCCAATGATTACCGCCGCCAGCTGCAGGAAATCAAAAGAACCAATGAAGGGATGATTAAAAACGGACGTCTGAAAGGAGAGAGCAGCGGCGAGTTCAACGAGAGATTCCTGAAGACAGACAGGCTGGATCCTGTCATAACTGTAGGGATCTACTGGGGAAGCGGGGAATGGGACGGTCCCCTGACACTGCGCGAGATGATGAGCACCGATGACGAGAGGGTGCTGGGCAACGTGCCGGACTACAAGCCGCACATACTGATCCCGTCGAGAATGACAGACGAGGAGATCAATGCATACGGGGAGGGACTGGATCTTGCCTTTGCCCTTGCGAAAGCAAGCGGAAACAAAGAGGAGATGAGAAAACTCGCAAAAGACAAAAGATTCGAAAAAGTGGACAGGGAAACATACAGTTTCCTAAACACGCAGTACAGCCTGAAGATGAAAGAGAAAGAAGACGAAGAGGGAGATGTGAATATGTGCAAAGGAATGGAAGACTGGCTAAACGACGAAATTATGGAAGCAACAAGAAGAAACACAATAGAAGTCACAAAACAAGTGACAGAACAAGTAACCAGAGAGACAAAGATGTCAGCTTTGCAGGCAAACATACATGCCATGACAATGGAAGGATTAGGAGATGAAATTATCAGAAGAATATGTATGAATGTTTTTCCTGATATGGCTGACTGTATTGAAGAACAGATCCTTAAAGAAAGACAGTTATTCTCTTAGAGAACAAGTATTATTACAGATCAAAAGAATATTCTGATTATTTGAAAGACACCGATATGTAGTGAAGAGAAATAAAGATCGGTGTCTTTTTTTGTGGTTGAAACTGATATGTTTTTTTATCAATATCTCTGATATAGAAATGATTATCGTTCTATTTATGATGTTATTTTGTTACAATAGTAATAACAAATATACAGGAGGAAATATCATATGAAAACATTTCCTGAGGGCTTCCTCTGGGGCGGTGCTACAGCAGCGAACCAGTTTGAAGGCGGCTGGAATGAAGGCGGCAAGGGATGGTCTGTTTCCGATGCGGCAAGAAGCCATTTGGATATTGATGTTCAGGACTATGCCAAACAAAATGAAGTTTTGATGAAGGATATCGAAGAAGCGATGGCTCATCCGGAAGATCTTGTACATTATCCGAAGAGACATGGCTCAGACTTTTATCATCATTACAAGGAAGATATCGCATTATTAGGCGAGATGGGATTCAAAGTATTCCGTATGTCCATTGCCTGGGCAAGAATTTATCCAAACGGTGATGATGCAGAACCGAATGAAGAAGGTTTGAAATTCTATGACAATGTGTTCGATGAACTAAAGAAATACAACATTGAACCATTGGTTACCATTTCACACTATGAACCGCCACTGAACCTCTGTCTGAAATATGATTGCTGGTATAACAGAAAGACAATTGATTTCTTTATGAACTTCGTGAATACAATTGTTGACCGTTTTAAAGACAGAGTAAAGTACTGGCTGACATTCAATGAAGTGGATTCCATGATCCGTCATCCGTATACAACAGGCGGATTGATCCGTGACAGATTTGAAGGAAAGAACTGGGAAGAAGTGATCTTCCAGTCCATGCATCATCAGTTTGTTGCTTCTGCATTAGCGACAAAAGTTCTGCATGAAAAACGACCTGATTCTCTTGTCGGATGCATGCTGACAAAGCTGACATATTATCCGTATACCTGCAAGCCGGAAGATGTTCTTGAAGCACAACAGAGAATGCGTTCCACATATTGCTACAGCGATACACAGGTATTTGGTGAATATCCTGCGTATTTGCTGGCAAGATTCAAAAATCATGGATTGAACATTGTCATGGAAGAAGAGGATTTAAAGATCATGAAGGAATATCCGGTTGATTTCATTTCCTTCTCTTATTACAGTTCATCCTGCGTTGCCAAAGATACAGAAGGTTTACAGACAACCGCTGCCAACACTGTTACGGCAATTAAGAATCCGTATCTGAAAGCCAGTGAATGGGGATGGCAGTCCGATCCGATCGGATTGAGAGTTTCCCTTGTTGACCTGTATGACAGATACAGAAAACCATTGTTCATTGTAGAAAACGGTCTTGGTGAAAAAGAGGAACTGATTCCGGACGGAAAGGGCTCTTATACAGTTGATGACCAGGGTCATATTGATTACTATAAAGGTCATTTCCAGGCTATGTATGATGCAATCACAGAAGACGGTGTTGAGTTGTTAGGTTACACAACATGGGCTTGTATTGACCTTGTATCCGAATCCACAAAACAGATGTCCAAGAGATACGGTTTCATCTATGTCGATTGTGATGATTATGGTAACGGTACATTTGACCGTTACAGAAAGAAGTCCTTCTATTGGTACAAAGATGTCATTGCATCCAACGGTGCATGTTTATTTGAAGAAGAATAAAAAGGAGAAAGTATGCTGCACAAATCATTAAAACCATTCCCTGAGGAATTCCTCTGGGGTGCTTCAACCTCTGCATATCAGGTAGAAGGTGCAAATCTTGAAGACGGCAAAGGACCTTCATGCCAGGATGTCAAAAAAGTTCCGGAAGGAACATCCGAACTGGATGTCTGTGCTGACCAGTATCATCGTTATAAAGAAGATATCGCATTGATGGCAGAAATGGGATTCAAAGTATACCGTTTCTCTATCTCATGGTCCAGAATTCTTCCGAAGGGAACAGGAGAAGTCAATCCGAAAGGAATCGAATACTACAATAATGTTATCAATGAATGTCTAAAGTATGACATTATTCCGCTTGTGACAATGTTCCATTTCGATATGCCTGCAGCATTGGATGAAAGAGGAAGCTGGTCCAATCCGGAATCTGTTGACTGGTTCCTTGAGTTTGCCAAAACCATGTTTGAAAACTATGGTGACAGAGTTAAATACTGGTTAACAATCAACGAACAGAACATGCTGACACTGGTAGGCCCTGTCATCGGTACATTATGCATTCCTGAAGGATGCACAAATGTTCTCAAAGAAACATATCAGCAGAATCATCACATGCTTGTTGCCCAGGCAAAAGCAATGGCATTATGCCATGAAATGCTTCCTGAAGCAAAAATCGGTCCTGCACCGAACATTGCCTTGATTTATCCTGCTTCCAATAAACCGGAAGATCAGCTGGCTGCCCAGAACATGAATGCAGTACGCAACTGGCTGTATCTTGATATGGCAGTTTATGGCAAATACAACAATCTTGTATGGTCCTATCTGGAAGAGCATGATGCTACACCGGAATTCCATGAAGGTGATGCCGAAGCATTAGCTAACGGTCATCCGGATTTCATCGGATTCAACTACTATTCCACCGGAACCGTTGAAGCCAGTGACGGAACAGAAGAAGGTGGCGGAGACCAGCAGAATTCCCGTGGTGTTGCAGGTCTTGCAAAGAACATCAAGAACCCGAATCTCATGAAGACAGAGTTCGGATGGGAAATCGATCCGATCGGCTTCAGAGCAACTCTCAGAGAGGTTTACAGCCGTTACAGACTGCCGATTGTCATTACGGAAAACGGTCTTGGTGCATATGACAAGCTGGAAGAAGATGGATCTGTTCATGATCCATACAGAATCACATATCTCAGAGAGCACATCAAGCAGATGCAGCTTGCTATAACAGACGGTGTTGAAATGATGGGTTACTGCCCATGGTCTGCAATTGATCTGATTTCCACACATGAAGGCATGAAGAAGAGATATGGATTCATCTATGTTGACAGAGATGAATTTGATCTGAAGACACTCAACAGATTCAGAAAGGATTCCTTCTTCTGGTACAAGAAGGTTATCGCTTCCAACGGCGAAGATTTATCCGATTAAACAGTAAAGGTTAAGCAAAAAGCTTAACCTTTTTCTTCGGTATTGTCTTGTACAAGCAAATCCTGCAATGCATGCAGAAATACTTCGGCCTGCGGGGAAAAGATCTGATATTTTCGGTAAATCAGATGCATATCGGTATACAGCACAGGACTGATCGGGCGAAATATCAGGTTTGTATCCGGACTCAGATCCGCAATGTGATGAAAGGCCAGAAGATATCCGAAACCTTCCTGTACAAGCAAAGAGGCATTGTGGGCAAGATCATACGTTGCAATGATATACATACGATGTGCATCCTCACCAAACAGATGCACCAGATCCTGATGGAAAGCCTGTCTTGAAATAATCAGCGGAAGATCAATCAGATCTTCTTTTTTTATGCTTTTCTTTCTGCTCAGTTCATCATCTTTCAGCATGATCAATCCCCATTCATCCGGAATGGGCAGATGCATGCTGTGATATTTTATCTGATCCGGATCTTCTGCAATCAGCAGAAAATCCAGAAAACCGTTATCGAGTTTTTCTTTCAGCATTTCCGTATCACCGGAATACAAATGATAATGAATTTCAGGATAATCCTCTTTTAACTGATGCATGCATCTTCCCAATAATCTGACAGCTTCTCCTTCAGCTGCACCGATGCGAATATCTCCGGAAATCTTCTGATCCTTTTTGACAAATTCTTCTATTGTCTGATCGGCCATGGAAACGATATCTTCCGCCCTTAAGCGCAAGCGTATTCCATCCTCTGTCAGGCGAATGGAATAATTGCTTCTTGTAAACAGTTTGACACCTAATTCTTCTTCCAGGTCTTTTATCTGCTTGGAAAGGGAAGGTTGTGAAATATGTAAAGTTTTGGCGGCTTTTGTAATGCTTTCATCTCTTGCCACCTGGATAAAATAACGCAATACTCTGAGTTCCATTTCTGCCTCCTCAGATATTCTATCATAGAATAATTAGATATAGAATATAAGTAATTGATATATCTGATTTTGCAAGCTATTCTATAAATGTAAAAAGAATATGGAGGCAGAACAATGAGTTTTCCGAAGAATTTTCTGTGGGGTGGCGCAACAGCCGCTAACCAGTATGAGGGTGGTTATAATCTGGGTGGCAGAGGCATGTCTACCATGGATGCAATCACAGGCGGAGGTTATAAAAAACCGCGTCTGATGACTTTTCAATATGAAGATGGAACGGTAGGCACTTCTCCGATTGACAGCTCATTAACCGGAACAATTCCGGATCATACAACCGGATATGTGATTCCTGATACATATTATCCCAGCCATGTTGCGACAGATTTCTATCATCATTACAAGGAAGATATCGCATTGTTTGCAGAAATGGGCTTCAAATGTTTCAGAATGTCTGTCAGCTGGTCAAGAATCTGTCCGGATGGAATGTATACACTGAATGAAGAAGGTCTCAGATTCTATGAAGATGTTTTTGATGAACTGAATAAATATGGCATTGAACCGGTTGTAACCATCAATCATTTTGATATGCCATTGTATCTTGCCGATCATTACAACGGCTGGGGCAGCAGGGAAGTCATCGACTTCTTCATGTTTTATGCAAAAACAATCTTTGAAAGATATAAGGGAAAAGTACATTACTGGATGACGTTCAATGAAATCAATGTCCTCTCAGGATGGCCGCAGACCGGTATTCATGAAAATGATCCGCAGCATTTGTATCAGGCACATCATCATATTTTTGTTGCAAGTGCCAAAGCAGTTATTCTCGGACATGAAATCGATCCTGAAAACAAGATCGGTATGATGGTTTCCTATACACCGGGTTATCCGATGACATGCAAGCCGGAGGATGTTTATGAAGCCTTAACATTCAACCGTCAGAAAGAATTCTATATGGATGTACAGGTCAGAGGATATTATCCGAATTACAAGCTGAAGGAATTTGAAAGAGAAGGCATTGTCATACAGATGGAAGAAGGAGACCTGGAACTTCTGAAGAAAGGAACAGTGGATTATATCGGTTTCTCCTACTATATGTCTACAGTATGTTCTACAGATCCAAACGTTGAAAGAACGGAAGGGAACCAGTTCCTCGCCTGCAAGAATCCATATCTTGAAACAAGCGAATGGGGATGGACAGTTGATCCTGAAGGCTTGAGAATTGTTCTGTGTCAGATGTATGAGCGTTATCATGTACCGCTCTTCATAGTTGAAAACGGTTTAGGTGCAGCAGATACCATTGAAGCTGACGGAACAATCAATGATGACTACAGAATCGGATATCTCAGAAATCATATTGATGCGATGAAAAAAGCAGTGGAGATTGATGGTGTTGATCTGATCGGATATACACCATGGGGCTGTATCGATATTGTTTCCGCAGGAACAGGTGAGATGAAAAAACGCTATGGTTTCATTTATGTGGAACGCTATGATGACGGAACAGGTGACTATTCCAGAAGAAAGAAGAAATCTTTTGACTGGTATAAAAAAGTGATTTCTACGAACGGTGAAGATCTTCGTTAGAAATAGTTCAAATCATTCATAGAGGGAGGGTGTTTCTGAGAAAGGAACATCCTCTTCTCTGAAATAAAGGAGGTTATGATGAAAGCAATTGAAACACTGTTACCTGTATTTCTCATGATGGTATTGGGAATCCTGGCAAGAACAAGGCAATGGATCACCCCTGCCCAAAAAGACGGTGCAAAAAAGATCGTATTCAGCATTCTGTTTCCGATTCTGATCTTTAATATCGTTTTTGCTTCGGAACTGTCTTTTTCTACACTTCTGATTGTCGGTTATGTGACATTTGGATTTATCGTTGCATATCTGATCGGAAAAACAATCACCGGATTCACAGGCAGGACATTTGCCCATATTTCACCGTATCTTCTTACAACATGCGAGGGAGGAAATGTTGCCCTGCCTTTGTATGTGTCAATTGTCGGTGCATCACATGCGATCAACATAGTCACTTTTGATATGGCAGGAACCATCATCGCTTTTGTGATTGTGCCGGTTCTTGTCGCAAAACAGTCTGCAGGTGATATGGATCTAACAGGTTTATTGAAGAAAATCTTTTCCAATTCCTTTGTGCTTGCCGTATTATCCGGATTGCTTCTGAATCTTGCAGGTGTATATCATGTATTGCAGAATTCTTTGTTTTTTGATATGTATCAGAATACCATTTCCATGATCACTTCCCCGATTACTGCCATGATTCTGTTTTCCCTTGGATATGATCTGAAGGTGGATGCCGATACAATCAAGCCGATTGTAAAACTCGGACTTGCCCGGATCATGACCGGTGCATTGATCATCCTTGGCTTCTTCCTTGTCTTTCCTTCTTTGATGCAGGAAAAGATCTTCATGATTGCGGTATTGCTGTATTTCATGAGTCCGACCGGATTTGCCTTGCCAATGCAGCTTGCACCATTATGCAAAGATGAGGGGGATGACAGCTTTATGTCGGCATTTATTTCCTTGTTTATGATTGTTACATTATGTGCATATACGGGGATTGTCATAATGGCAGGGTAAAAAGAACATATCGATGATCTGTCTGATTTCCGCTATAATAAAAACATGCTGAAAACCGGTAGAGAATTATACAAGGCAATTCATGAAGGGAAATGGCTGTCTGTCGTATATAAAAACAGAGATCAGGAAACCACAAGATACTGGATTGCCGTAAAAGATCTGGATCCGATAAACGGTAAGATTTCCGTAGATGGTTTTCATGTGACAAAACATACGGTCATGGACATGACCATGTATTTTCATCGTATTCAAAGTGCTGCTGTTCTGGATGGAACAATATGTGATATCAACGATAATCTTGTGGAAGATATCCGCCTGTTCCCGGAAAAGTATGCATCTTTTTTTGCGAGCAAAGTCAATCTGGGCGTACTGGAGTACCTTGCCCAGTGCAACAAGCTGGATACGACACCTTACTATTCCGATTACAGCCTGGTGAAAGAGCTGGATGATGCGAAGATCACCTCGGATGGATATATACTGAATGACAGGCAGTTTGAAAAGATTGTCAATGATTTTCAGCGCAAAAGCAGCATCAACAAGTCATCGATCAGGATGCAGGAAATCGGCATGAACATGCTCGGCGTACAAACAATAAAAGGCTTGTATCTTCTGGCATATAAGCCGTTAAAACTGGACGTACAGACGCATACACTGAAGTTTGCCTCCAATACGATCATCTGCAGGGAATTCACGGTAAACGGATACAAAGAAAGCATCCGCTCGTTTCTGGATGAAGAGGATTGTCTGTTACTGGAAGATCCTGATTTTCATATGGAAAGCATTCGCAATAGAATTACGCAGAACGGCTTTATTGTGGACGATATGCCGTATATCATTGCCGTAGGAAGGGATCATTTCATTGATCTTGAACATGAGTACGAAGGCATACTGGATATGTATGAAGACAATAACGTAACCGTGCCGATCCGTGCTTTTTTCGGAGAGCTGACCGATCATGAAGTGCGAAGGAAATTTTATTCTTTTTCTTTAATTGATAAAGAGATCAACATGGATCAGCTTCTGGCAATGAATCATGCACTGCGTTCTCCGATCGCTTATGTACAGGGACCACCGGGAACAGGCAAGACAAAGACGATTGTCAATACAATCGTTACGGCTTATGTCTACCAGAGAACCGTTCTTTTTGCCTCAAACAATAACCATCCGATTGACGGTGTCGTTTCCCAACTCAAAAATCTTTACTATAAAACCAGAAGAATTCCTTTCCCTGTTGCAAGACTCGGAAATAATGATGAGATTGAAAAGACATTGGAAGAGTTAAAAGAAACATACGCCAGAGTCAAAACATACACTTTTGAAAGAAAGAAAACACCGCCGAAGAAGAGCAGGGCACAGAAAGCCAGAAACCTTTCTCAATATCTGCAGAGATATGACAGAATGCTCGAATTAAAAGAGAGAAAAGAAGCGATGGAAACATTGCTGGAAAACAATCAGCAGATGAATTTCCAGCTCTCTTTACAGACAGGACAGCTTGCTTCCATAGAGAAACAGCTTGCTGAAATGGAGGAGTTCCGAATTGAGGATGCTTTGCAGTATGTCGATGACGATACGGAGACATTGATGCAGTTTCTCTATGATTCCTCAATCCGTCATCTGCAGAAACTCAGTGAAGAAAAATATGATCATCTGCGTAATATTCTCCGGTTGAAACCGGAAGAAAGAACCAGAGAGTTTGTCCGTTATATTTCCTCAAAAGAAAATCTGATGCATTTTCTGGATATCTTTCCTGTTGTTGCAACAACCTCTGCTTCCTCCTATAAGCTGGCAGGACCGCAGCCTGTATTTGACATGGTCATCATTGATGAAGCCAGCCAATGTAATACGGCAGTCAGCTTATGTCCGATTATCAGGGGTAAAAATCTTCTGCTTGTAGGCGATCCGCAACAACTCTCACCTGTTGTTCTTCTGGAAGAAACAGACAATCTGATTCTGCGCAGAAGATATCATGTCACAGAAGAATATGACTATATTGAAAACTCCGTCTATAAGACGTTTCTGGCATGTGATTCCGTATCGGATGAAGTATTGTTAAGCTATCATTACCGTTGTGATCCGAAGATCATCAATTTCAACAACCGGAAATATTACAATGACAAACTAAAGATCCTTTCCGAAAACAACAAGGATTCTCTTCAGTTTATCAATATTCAAAACAATGAATCCTTTGAGAGAAACAGTTCCTTTACGGAAGCGATGCAGATCAAAGAGTATATAGAAGAACATCCTGAAGAAAAGATAGGCGTCATCACGCCATTCGCCAACCAGAATAAGCTCATAACTGAGTTAACCAGAGCATATGACAACGTTACCTGCGGTACGGTTCATGCTTTCCAGGGAGATGAGAAGGATGTCATATTATTTTCATTGTCTCTGACAGATCATACCGCAGATAAAACATATGAATGGCTGAAAAACAACAGAGAGCTGATCAATGTGGCAACATCCAGGGCAAAGAAAAAACTGGTTGTCATCGGAAGTGAAAAACAGCTTGAACGGCTTCATGGATCCGGTGAAGAAGATGATCTCTATGAACTTGTACAGTATGTGAAAAATAACGGAAATGTACAGGTTACCGGTAAACCTGCATCTTCAAGAGCATTGGGCATAAGACCTTACAGCACACAGACAGAACAGGCTTTTCTTGCTTCTTTAAATCATGCTTTGGACAATGCCTTTCAGGATGGTTCAAATTATAAAATATACAAAGAAGTGCCGGTCTCACAGGTATTTCAGAATCATTCCGTTTCTTCTGATTTCTTCTATAAGGGCAGGTTTGATTTTGTCGTCTATCAGAAAACCGGAAAGAAGGAATATCCCATACTGGCAATTGAACTGGATGGCATGGAACATCTCGATCAGGAAATTGTGAAGGAACGTGACCGAAAGAAGGAGGAAATATGCCATCAGCATGGTTTTTCTTTAATCCGTGTAGAGAATACTTATGCGAGAAGATATCACTATATCAAAGATATCCTGATTGATTATTTCCATGGGAGATAGTGTTTGAAATGATTACTAATGAAGAATATATTGTATGTTTCAGATGTTTTACAACAGATTGTCTGACAGGAAATGAAATAGCAGAAAACGTTTCTGTATTAAAAGCCGGGCAAATGGAAGAATGTCGTTGTTTGGATGCATCGACAAGATAATAAGTAAGATAATAAGCAAGGTGACATACTCCCACCACCTTCGCTGAAGCTAAGAGGTGGGGGCTTCTCGGTCAAGAACACCAGTGTGTCCAGATTACCCGAGCTTATGGGATTCCCTGTGCCCCAGGGTACCTTGA
>JAFYCG010000299.1 GCA_017539825.1 Solobacterium sp.
AATTCTCATTATCATAGGTAATCTGTTTGGAAAGGTCATCTTTTCTGCATGTAGCATTGTAGTTTACACTCAGGTAATTTGTCTTATCAACAGAATAGTTTTCCGCAATACCGAATCCTTTTGTGCTCCAGCAGGCAAATGCAAGGACAAAGGATGCAATAATGGATATGACATAAATGGAGATATACTTCAGGTTGATTTCTATTTTTCTGCGGTAAACAAATGTTGCAACGATGTATATAAATGTCAGTAACAGATAGAAGATCAGAATATCTTTGATACCGTCTGTAATGACACTTGCTGCTAAGACAACAAGTATGAGGAACGCATAGATATGAATGATAAACGGATAAGCCAGGAACTGATCAGATAACTGTTCTGCTCGTTCTGTTTTTCTTTCCGTAAAATTCTTCCATGCGATATAACCTGCTGCAAGGGTAAAGAGCACAGGCATGATACAGTAGGATATCTTCATCGGTTGTTCCTGTAACAAGGTAATGACGTTTTCGAAGATCATATAGACCGGTGAAAGAAAGGCAATAGTGCTGAAATCCATGGAAGATGATGTGATTCCTGCGATCATCTGATAGGCAAACGTATGCGCACAGATTGTCACCAGAAGCGGGATACAGGCATATGCTGCCAGCATGACAATCCCATCGAATTCATTGTTGGCAATCAGATAGATTGCACTGTGGATGATTAATAATTCCATGATGCCTAAAGCTGCTGCCAGTATCAGTGATATTACTAAGCCAAGCCCTACAGCGAAATGTGCCATAAAGATATAGACAATCAATACAGATACAAGGAAATAGCCAAAGGCAATCAGGAAAGAAAACAGTATGTTTGTGATCAGCTGGTCTCTTCTTTTCACCGGAAGGGAAAAATAGAGATCTGCACTGTTTCTTTTGTGGACAAAAGAGAACTGTATAACAGGAAGCATGAATGTCAAAGCAATACTCATGAAGAAACCTGTACCTGCAGAAGCAATAAATGTATCATGCGCTGAATCATGTATGGTAATCCATGGTACCAGTGTAAAAGCAAGGTACATCACAAAGAAGAATACTAAAGCAATTTTTCTGTTTTTGATCAGATATAAAAGGTATTTCTCATTCATATTTTTTCACCTCTGCTCTCTAACTCATAGATGAACAATTCTTCAAAGTTGACCTGCAGAACATCCAGCAATACAGGCTGCATTGCCTTCAGTTGTTCTGTGATTTCTTCCTGTTTTCCGCGGATAACGAGTTTGAGTACTCTTCCTTCCTGCTCATAATGCAGCAAGTCAAAATCTTTGAAATCATCTTTTGTCTTTTCCTCTTTAAAAGCAATCTGGTATTTGTTGATGAGGTCTTTGGATTCGAGAAGATCGCCATAGCTGATGATTCTTCCATCTTCAAGAATGCCGAAGGAATCACAGATATCTTCGAGTTCTTTCAGGTTATGGCTGGAGATAATCACGGAAACCTGCTCGTCTTCAATTAACTCCGTCAATGCCTTTTTAAAACGCAGTCTTGCGAGTGGTTCCAATCCGTCATACGCTTCATCCAGAAGAATCAGTTTCGGATGTGTGGATAAGGCGAATAATAATGAAACTCTTCTCTTCATTCCCTTGGAAAGGTTATTGACGGACATTTTCGGTTTCAATTCAAACAATTCAAGATATTTCTGATAGTTTTCTTCATCGAAGTCATAAATGGATTCATATAACAACTTTAATGATTCCACCGTACATCCGATCGGATAATACTGACTGTCGGATACAAAAGAAATCTCATTTCTGATGGTTTCATCCTCATAGGTGTCTTTCTCATTAAAACGGATTGTGCCGCTATCACTCTGATAAACACCGGAGATTAATCGCAATAATGTGGATTTTCCCGCACCGTTTATACCAACCAGTCCGAAGATCGATCCTTCATTGACTTCCAGATTCAAATCCTTCAAAACTTCTTTTTCTCCGAAACTCTTATATAAATGTTCAATCTTTAACATTAGCTTCCTCCTTATAGAGATCATTCAATGCATGCTCAATCTCTTTTTTCGTAATGCCACTGTCTTTCAGTGGCTGTAAAACAGACAGGATCTGTTTTTCTTTTGTGTTTTCAAAACTGATTTCTGCAACATACACTCCCTTTTTGGGAAGGTTGTATACAACGCCGCTTTTTTCCAGTTCAGCATAAGCCTTAGCTACGGTATTCGGATTGATCCCGTTATCCATCGCAAGCTGTCTGACAGAAGGCAGTTTATCACCCGGCTGCAGAACACCGGCTTCAATAAAGCGGATCATCTGATTCTGTATTTGTTCAAAAATCGGAATCTTGCTTTGCAGGTTCAATAAGAACATGTTTCCCTCCTTTCATCTGTACTATCTGTACTAAGTGTATTATCTGTATTGGAAAGAGTCAATATGGAAAAGTTTAAGATTTATTTGTCTTCTGAAGTAAAAAAAACTTGCACCGGGTTAATCTGCCCGATACAAGGCTTTTTCCATTTCTATTTTTTCCGTAATATTGCAAACAGCCATCGGAAGTCCATCTGTCCGGGATGCTCATTGCCGAAGATGCCTGATTCTTCCACTTTCAGTTCCGGATAGTTTTCCAGAAACCCGGCAAACCGGTCTTCATTCATGTATGTGTAATATCTCTTTCCAAGATATCCGTCCTGATCACCGTATTTGAATGAAACATAGATGATGCCGTTATCTTTTAATGCACGGATCATTTTCGGGAATACTTCAACCAGTTTATCATATTCCAGATGCATGATTGAAGCGGATGCAAAGATACCGTCATATTGATTTTCTTCATTCAGTTCATTGAATTCCATGACCTTGACAGGTCTTCTCAAATACTCTGAAGCAAGTTTGCATAACTTTTCAGCACCGTCTGTTGATACGACTTCATACCCTTTCTCCAGAAAATAGGCACTGTCCCTTCCGGATCCGCAACCGAAATCCAATATTGTATCGCCCTGTTTCAGATAGGAAAGAAAACGATCCTGGTTTGTTCTTTCGGTGATGGTAAAAGCATCTTTAAAAGCTCTTTCCGCATTGTCATTGAAATAAGAAATTGTCGTGTTCATAGTTACTCCTTAAATACCAATACTAGAATAACAGATTTCAACAGAAAAAAGGAGTGTTTGTGCACTCCTTCTGTATTAATGATGTGGATATTTGATGACTTCACCGGTCCATGCTTTTCTTAAGATTTCCTGCATGTCTTTGACCATCGGTACTCTCGGGTTGGCTGGTGAGCACTGGTCTTCATAAGCAAGGTAAGACAGCTTCTCCACTGCATTCATCCAGTCTTCTTCATTGAGATAATTCAGGCTGTTAAAACGCATTGTGATGTTGCAATCCTCACCAAGCTGCCATACTGCCTGGGCAAATGCTTCAACACCCTGTTCGAGGGATTCAACTTCTAAACCAATTGCTTTAGCAAGCTCACAGTATCTTAAGTCTGCATTGTAGTATTTATACTTCGGCCAGATACCCGGTTTCTCCGGTTTTGTGCCGTTATAACGGACAGTATACGGAAGAAGAATTGCATTTGCCAAACCATGCGGTACATGGAATTCCGCACCGACCTTATGTGCCATAGAATGGTTCATGCCAAGATAAGCATTCGCAAATGCCATACCTGCAAGGCAGGATGCATTATGCATCTTTTCACGTGCTTCCGGATCATTTGCGCCGTTATGGACAGCTCTTGGCAGATATTCAAATACCATCTGCACGGCCTTTAATGCCAATGCATCAGTATAGTCTGATGCCATGACGGAAACATACGCTTCAACAGCGTGTGTCAGAACGTCCATACCTGTATTAGCGGTAATGGTTGCAGGCAATGTCATTGTCAAAGCAGGATCAATAATCGCTACAGTAGGTGTTAAGGAATAGTCTGTCAGCGGATATTTAATCTTTGTTTCCTTATCGGTAATAACCGCAAACGGTGTAACTTCAGAACCTGTACCGGATGTGGTAGGAATACATACAAGACTTGCCTTTTTGCCTAATTCCGGATAACGGAAAGCTCTCTTTCTGATATCCATGAACTTCTGTTTCAGATCATCAAAGTTGACTTCCGGATGTTCATAGTACAGCCACATGCCCTTGGCTGCATCCATTGCAGATCCGCCTCCTAATGCGATGATTGTGTCCGGTTTGAAGGATTCCATCAATGTCAAGCCCTTCTTGACGGTCTGAATGGAAGGATCCGGTTCAACATCACAGAACAATTCATATGTGACTTTGTTCTGTCTTAATGCCAGCTGGTCAGTTACTTTTTCTACATACCCTAACTGTACCATGGACTGGTCGGTGACGATGAATACACGATTCATCTCTCTCATATCCTGCAGGTATTCAATGGAATTCTTTTCGATGTAAATCTTGGAAGGCACTTTAAACCACTGCATGTTATTTCTCCTCTGTCCGATTTTCTTGATATTCAAAAGATTGATTGTGCTGATGTTGTCGGATACGCTGTTATGTCCATAGGATCCGCATCCAAGCGTCAGCGAAGGAATAAAGGAGTTATAGATATTACCGATACCACCGAAAGTAGACGGAGAATTCCAGATAATACGGCATGCTTTGATGCGTCTGCCGAATTCTCTGACAAGATCTTCATTGGAAGTATGAATGGCAGCACTGTGACCTGTTCCGTTGAACATGACCATCTGTTCTGCTTTGTTCAGTCCGTCTTCTACATTTTCTGCTTTCAGCATGGCTAATACAGGAGAAAGTTTCTCTCTCGTCAAAGGCTCATTCGGTCCGACTTCCTTGCATTCTGCAATGATGATGGAAGTGGATGGATCAATTTCAAATCCTGCCTGCTGGGCAATCCAGTATGCACTCTTTCCGGCAACTGCACCATTCAGTTTTGCGGAAGCACAATCTTTACTGTATGCAGTTGTGCCGAACATGAATGTTTCAAGGAGTTTCTTTTCCTTTGCGTTTACATAATGCACATTGTAATGTTTGAACTCCTCTTTGACATCGTTATAGATTTCCTGGTCGACAATCACAGCCTGTTCGGAAGCACAAACCATGCCATAGTCAAATGCCTTGGACATTGC
>JAFYCG010000300.1 GCA_017539825.1 Solobacterium sp.
ATACAGGAAGCATAGATTGAAAACGCTTCTTCTGACAGTAGCCAATCCGCATTCTCGCATAACATAACCTTCATAAACATCCTCACAAATGTCGATTTGTTTATCTCTTTCTGTTCAGGATCGCCTGTTCTGCTTGCTTGCGAGTAGGGTAGATCCTGGATTCTCTTACTTTAATACCGCCACCGTTTTCAAAGATGATGGTGTAGAAGCCTCCGGCATATCTCTGCACCGTGGCTTCTTTGATCAGATGAGCATTGCCGCCCGTTAAGAATACATGCTGTCCCGGTTTATACTTGCCTTCCATGATCCACCTCAAGAATATTATACAGTCCGGATGAGCGGGGTAACAGTGCCTATCAGACTGTATGTACTTAAGAGAAAAGATCCTGATTCATCACTGAAACAGGATCTTCGCTGCATGTAATATTAATGCTGTTTTCACTGTCTGAGGCCCAGTAAGTTGTTACAAATTCTTACAACTTATTGCCATTTTGGGGACAAATTGGGCCCGCGAGGGGTATTTTGCCATCCGAAATGTGCAAAACCTGGTCAATTTCCCTGATATAACTCGTTATAACTTTTTACAACTTGTTGCGGCGTAGACTTACGTAGGTTAATCGTTTCCTCTCTGTTTCATCGTCGGGATATGAAGCATGTCTCTTTTAGATTTTGATTTCCTGATCATTGTGGAAGGACCACAGATAAGCAGTAATCTGTTTGTCCGGATAGAGAATGCGTAATGCTTTTTTATACGCTGTGATCTGTTGGGTATAGCGTCTGACGATTTCGTTAACCGGTGCATTATCCGTCTTAAAGTCAATCAGGATAATCTGATTGTCTCCGATTGCGACAAAGTCCATGACACCGGACATACGCAGATCCTTATGTGTAATGAAGAAGGGGTATTCTTTATGAATTTCCATCTTCAGACATTCCTGATACAGATCAGAATCAGAGAATTGCAGAATCTTGTTTTTATCATTTTCATGGAGATCCGTATCTTTTAAATCATCCATTGTCCATTTTCGATTCGGTAATTTTTCTATGGTTTCATGAATCATGCTTCCGTATTTCGTACCGCCTTTACGGGCTGTGTCAAGATCCGGCAGGAATGTGATTTCATGCATGCTCGGTGTTTCCAAAGGATGGAAAACCGGCACATCGATATCTAAAGAAGGCAGTTTGGCGACCGTTTTCATTCCTGTACCTTCCTGTTTTTCAACGATGATCGGTTCAGCATCAATTCTTTCAAATAAAGAATGATTCATTAAGGAAGACAGGATTAAACCGCTCATGCCTTTTCTTCTGGCGATTAAAGATAGAGAAACATCTTGGATCGGATAATCTTTTTTGATGGAATCCACGATAAACAGTCTGTTTTCCGCTCGGGTGATAGCGACATAAAGAAGACGTGTAAATTCTTCGAGATCTTCTATGTTTGCGTGATGTTCAACCGCGATTCTCTGTATCGTTGTTCTTCTGATGCGGTAAGGGAAGGAGATGTGATGGAATCCTAACATGAGGGTGTCATCAATCAATACCGCATTCCTTCCGTCCTTGAAATCATTTCTGCTTGTACCCCATAAGAAGACAATCTTATACTGTAATCCCTTGGATTGATGAATCGTTGTGACAGTGACAATATCATCATCTTTTCCCTTGGAGGAAGCTTCAGAGCTCTTTTCATCTTCACCTGCTTCCATGATATCCAGGAAGGAAAATAGATCTTCTATTTTTGCATTGGATACTTTTTCATACAGAAAGTCAAAATTAGCTTTTTGAGAAGAAGGGAGAGTGTTATAAAAATCATGACGGAAAGCAATTTCCTGCAACATGGATAAGATACCTTCTCTTCTGGCAATCTCACGTAATTCATTGAACTCATAAAGAATTTCCGGATGATATTTTTTCACGCCTTCGGCAATGGAAGGATTCCCGATTTTTAATACGGCAAGTTCTTCATCGCTGATCTGATAGAAGGAAGAAGTTAATACGGAAGCTAATGATACTACATCGGAAGGATCAATCATGAACTTCACCATGGCAAGTATCGTCTGACATAATGTACTTTGAAAGAAGCCTTCTCTTGCATCAATGTCATACGGAATACCGTATTGATCAAAGGCGGTTCTGAGAATCATCTTATCCGCATGAGCTTTTACCAGTATCGCAAAAGAGCGGAAGGAAAGTGAAGGATCTTCTTCTTTCATAGAGATGATCTTCTGGGCAATCCATTGTGCCTTTGCCTCTTTGCCGGAAATGGATTCTTCATCATCGTCATCTTTTTCCATCAGCATGGCAAAGGTGACGGGAACTGGATCCTCTTTTTGATAATCCGCACCGATACTGACTATATCTTTATCTAGATAATTATCTCTTGTA
>JAFYCG010000301.1 GCA_017539825.1 Solobacterium sp.
GGACGAACTTTAGCGTATCTTGGTGATGCGGTATGGTCTTTACTGGTTAGGGAATACTGGGTAAAAAAGGGAGAAGGAGACGGAAACAGGCTTCAGCAGAAGACGATCGCGTATGTCTCCGCCAAAGCACAGGCTTTCTTTTATCAGAAGCTGCATGAAGAGGGCTTTTTCAGTGAAGAGGAAGAAGAGATTTTCCGTCGGGGAAGAAATGCCCACAGCGGTGTTGTCCCCCATAATACAGATGTGGGAACCTATCGTATTTCGACCGGTTTTGAAGCTTTAATCGGTGCTTTATATCTGGTACAAAACGAGGAAAGAATCCGTCAAATCTGGGATAAAGTCAGGACTGAGTGAGGAGATTTTTATGGCACAATATATGTATGGGAGAAACGTTGCCAAACAGATGCTGAAAGATGGCAAAGACATCAAAGGCATATATTTATCTTCCAATGACAAAGAGATTGTCGCAATGGCACAAAAGAAAAAGATTCCTGTCTATCAGGGAGACAGAAGCCGCTTGACAAAACTTGCCGGAACAGACAAGCATCAGGGCGTCGTAGTAGAAATCAACGAAATCAAAACATATTCGGTTTCAGATATCACTTCCTCCGTCAAAGATGGCGAATACGGCTTGATTATCCTGTGTGATGAGCTGGAGGATCCGCATAACCTCGGTGCAATTCTGCGTACGGCAGATGCGGTAGGGGCAAACGGTGTCATCTTTAAAAAGACGAACGCTGTCGGCCTGACACCTGCTGTTGCCAAAACAAGTGCAGGTGCAATCAGCACGGTTAAATGTGCGTCTGTCACAAATTTATCCAGAACCATTGATGACCTGAAAAAACAGGGATGGTGGGTAGTCGGAGCAGATATGAACGGACAGGATTACCGCACATTAAAATATGATTTTCATACAGTGCTCGTGATAGGAAATGAAGGGAAAGGCATATCCCGTCTTGTCAAAGAAAAGTGTGACTATATTATCTCATTGCCAATGGTAGGAAAGATCACATCTTTGAATGCCTCAGTCAGTGCAGGCATCCTGATGTATTCTATTTTTGAAAAACGCTTCCCCCTGTAAGGGAGGAAAGATGAATCCGGTGAATCCTTATGAATTGCTGTATATGTTCCGCACGGGTGATGCATCTGCCGAAAAAGAACTGTACAGGGTATACAGAGACATGATTATAAGCATTGTTGACAAGCTGATCGTTAAGAACAAGCCCCTGCAGCTGTACAGGGAAGACCTGATACAGGATGGCATGATAGAGATTGTTAAAGCGGTGGAATACTACCGCGAAGACAGAGAGGCGTGTTTTTCGACCTATCTGTATACGATTGTACAGAACAGTCTTTTTGCAAAAGTTAAGACATATTGCAGATATCCTGAAATACAGTTTCATAACATGAGAAGCCTGGATGATCCGCAGATCAATAAGAAGCTCAGGTGTGAGGCAACACTCATGGATCCTGTATATTATCTGGACATGCGCGAAGCACAGGACCGTTTGTATTCTGCGATTCATGACATGAACAGAAAGGATAAAGCAGTCTTATACAGCGTGATCCGGGATGAACCCTGTCAGTATGCAGCAGAACAACTTCATCTGTCTTATGCAGCCTACAGCTCAAGAAAAACCCGCATAAAGAAAAATCTGCAGGAAAAGCTCTTCAAAAACATCTGATAAATAGGATTGACGGTAAAAGGCTGTTGTGGTAGACTTACATGGACTTTAAAGGAGTTTTTCGTAATGGCAAAAGAGGATAAAGCAATCCTGGCATGTGAAATATGTTTGTCCAGAAATTATTCTACACACAAATCGAAAAACGGGAACAAGCGCCTGGAATTAAAAAAATTCTGTCCGCATTGCGGAAAGGTGACATTGCATAAAGAAACGAAATAAGGAGAAAAAAGATGGCAGAAGATAAGAAGAATGTAACAAGCGAACCGGCAAAAGATCACTGGTTCAGTATTGACGGCATAAAAAAAGAAGCTAAACGTGTAAGATGGCCTAAGTGGAAGACAGAAGGCAACACAGCAGGAATCGGACAGAATACAGGCGAAGTGCTTTTGTTTACAGGTTTCTTTGTTGCTTACTTTGTATTCTGTGAGTTTATCGTAACATTTGTTCTGCGTTTCATCGGGATTGGTGCATAAATATGGCTGAAAACAAAGTAAATCCAGTAATTGATGATGAAAATGAGAAGCGCTGGTATGTGGTAAATACCTATTCCGGACATGAAAACAGAGTCAAGGATAACCTGGAAAAAAGAGTAGAGACCATGGGAATCCAGGATTCTCTTTTCCGTATTATCGTTGCAGAAGAACCGGAAATTGAGATCAAAAACGGAAAACAGGTAGAGAAGATGAGAAACATCTTCCCGGGTTATGTTTTTGTCGAAATGAAAATGACGGATGAAGCATGGTATGTCGTCAGAAATACACCGGGTGTTACCGGATTTATCGGATCTTCCGGCGGCGGTGCAAAACCATTCCCTGTTTCTCCGGATGAAATGGAATCCATTCTCAGAAGAGTAGGCCAGGGCGACAAGAAGGTTGTTGTTGATTTCCAGGTTGGCGATACTGTCAGAATTCTTACCGGACCGTTCTCCGGCATGGAAGGAAGAGTATCTTCCATGAACGACCAGACACAGATTGCCAATGTTTTGACTATGCTGTTCGGCAGAGAAACACCGACAGATATCAATTACAGCGATCTGCAGAAGGTTACAGAAGAAGAATAACGGGTGTGATGCGTGTGCATAACACCTTTTTTGCTTAAAGGAGAAAAAATGTTAAAAAGAGAAAGAATGCAGCGTATGCTGGAGAAGCTGGATGCAGATCAGCTGTTAATCTGTGATCCAAATGCGATTTTCTATTTATGTGAAAAATGGATTCATCCCGGAGAAAGATTTCTGGGCATGCTCATCCGAAAAGACCGTGAACCTGTCCTGTTTGTGAATTCCCTGTTCCGCTTTGATGAGGATCTGGGCATTGAAAAGATCTACTTCACGGATACGGACGATGTCACAAAGCTGGTTCAGCCGCATGTCAATCCAAAAGGTATACTTGGTGTGGATAAAATTCTTGAGGCAAAATTCCTGCTTCCGATGATACAGTCACAGATTGCTTCCGGATTCATCAACGGTTCATCCGCTGTTGACTGGACAAGAGCTGTCAAGGATCAGGAGGAGATTGAAAAGATGCGCTATTCCAGCCACATCAATGATCTGGCTATGGCAAAATTTAAAACATTGATCCATGATGGTGTCACTGAAGTCGAAGTTGCAGATCAGATGATGCGTATCTATAAGGCGCTTGGGGCACAAGCCTATTCCTTTCCGCCGATTGTTGCCTTTGGAAAGAATGCTGCCGATCCGCATCATATGCCGGATGAAACCGTTCTGAAGGAAGGGGATACGGTATTGTTTGATGTAGGCTGTATTGTTGATAACTATTGCTCGGATATGACCAGGACCTTCTTCTATAAAAAAGAACCTACAGAAGAACAAAAGTTTGTCTATAACCTTGTCAGACAAGCCAATGAGCAGGCAGAAGAAATGGTGAAACCCGGTGTGCGTCTTTGCGACATCGATAAAAAGGCAAGAGACATTATCACCGAGGGAGGTTTCGGAAAAGACTTTACCCATCGTTTAGGTCATTTCATCGGTTTGCAAGACCATGAATACGGTGATGTTTCACAAGGCTTTGATAATCTGACAGTTGCCGGAAATATCTTCTCCATTGAACCCGGTATTTACAATCCGTCAGTTCTCGGATGCAGAATTGAAGATTTAATTCTTGTGACAGAAGACGGCCATGAGGTTTTGAATCATTATCCTCATGAAATTGAAATTATTGAATAATTTTTTGCATATTTACTATCAAAATGCTTTATGAGCATATGACATAAAGCATTTTTTCTTTTACAATGGTTATAACGAATGAAATGAAACAGAAAGGATAATTGAAAATGAGTTTTCCAAAGAATTTTATGTGGGGTGGCGCAATTGCCGCTAATCAGGCTGAAGGTGCATGGCTGGAAGATGGCAAGAAACCGAATATTACCGATGTCATGATCGGTATAGGATCAAAGGATCCGGGATTGAAATGGAATGAAGAAACCGGAAAATGGGAGATGGCTCTGGATCCAGACAGAAAATATCTTTCCCATGAGGGAATTGATTTCTATCACAGATACAAGGAAGATCTGGCCTTGATGGCAGGAATGGGGTTTAATGCATTTCGTACATCTATTGCCTGGGGAAGAATATTTCCTGATGGTGATGAGGAAGAACCAAATGAGGCGGGATTGAAATTCTATGAAGATCTGTTTGATGAAATGCTGCGTCTTGGCATGGAACCGGTCATTACTTTATCGCATTATGAAACACCGCTGCATCTTCTGACAGAGTATGGCGGATGGAGTGACAGAAGACTGATTGAATACTGGAAGAGATATGTCACTGTTTTGTTCAATCGCTTCAAAGGCAAGGTAAAATACTGGCTGACATTCAATGAAGTCAACAATATCTGCCGTATGCCTTTGCCAAACGGCATTCTTTCCCTGGATCCTGCTTTCCGCAACAATCCTGCAGACATCAGCGAAAAGGAAAGATGGCAGGGCTACTACAATATCTGTGTTGCCAATGCATGGACCGTAAAGCTTTGCAAGGAAATTGATCCTGATGCAAAAGTCGGATGTATGATTTCTTCTTCCTCTGTTGCTACATATCCGATGAACTGCGATCCGGAGAATGTACTGGGTGCGTATAATAATGCAAGAAATATCTCTTTGTTTATTGCGGATGCATTCTGTAAAGGCATTATCCCGGGTTATGTGAAGCGTATCTGGAGAGAAAAGAACTGCACACCGGAAATGGTTGAGGAAGAAATTCAGTTAATCAAAGACTATCCTGTCTCCTTCTATTCCTTCAGCTATTATATGTCTACGGTTTACGACAAGAACGTTTCCATGAAAATGCATACAGGCGGAGCGGCAGGCGCAAAGAATCCATATTTGAAGGAAACCTCTCCTGCACCGTATAACTGGCCGGTTGATCCGACAGGAATCCGTTATATCCTGAACTTCCTGTATGACCGTTATAATATTCCGATGTTTATCGTAGAAAACGGCATTGGGTTAATCGAAGAACCGGATGAGAATGGTGAAATCCATGACGAATTCAGACAGAGATATATTAAAGAACATCTGAGAAATGTCCATGAAGCAATTCTGGATGGCGTTGAAGTAATGGGATATCTGTACTGGGGACCGATTGATGTCGTTTCCGCTGGTACAGGGGAAATGAAAAAACGTTATGGATTTGTCTATGTAGACCGCCAGAATGATGGAAGCGGAACACTGGAAAGATCCAAAAAGGAATCCTATGAATTCTATAAAGAGATTATTACATCCAACGGTGAAAATCTCGTTAAAGAATGGGAAAAGAAATAAGGGCAGAATAAATGCCCTTTTTTCTGCATATAAAATCCTGTTTTGCAACAGGATTTATTTCATCTTTCTGACAGCTTCAATAATGTGAGGGGTAGTTAAGCCGAATTCTTCCAACAGTTCTTTGGCATTGCCGGAATGCCCGAACTGATCCTGTATGCCGATGCGATGTACTCGTACAGGATATTTTTCACTGACCAGGCTGCAGACGGCTTCACCAAGACCGCCGATGACTGTATGTTCTTCCAGTGTGATCAGAAATCCGCATTCCTTTGCGGCATGCAAACAGCTTCTTCATCCAATGGTTTGATCGTAGCCATGTTGATCAGCCTTGTATGAATGCCTTCCTCTTCCAGAACTTTACATGCCTGAATCGCTTCGGCAACAAGAATACCGTTAGCGATAATTGCACCGTCTGTTCCGTCTTTTATAATTTCCGCCTTGCCGATTTCAAACTGATAGGATTCATCATGGAAGATCTCGGAAGCTGCACGGGAGAAACGCATATAAACCGGACCTTTATGGTTATATGCTGCATACACCATCTGTTTTGCCTCAATATCATCGGAAGGACACATAACAATCATGCCCGGTATTGTACGCATCAGGGCAAAGTCTTCATTGCATTGATGGGAAGCACCGTCTTCACCGACGGAAACACCGCCATGTGTTGCCGCAATCTTGACGTTGAGATGGCCATAGCCGATGGTATTACGGATCATTTCAAAAGCTCTGCCTGCCGAAAACATGGCAAAAGTTGAGGCAAAGGGAACAAGTCCCATGGTGGAAAGACCTGCTGCAACATCATACATGTTCTGTTCCGCTATACCGCAATCAAAATGCCTGTCAGGGAATGCACTTCTGAACAAATCGGTCTTGGTAGCCAGAGCCAGATCGGCATCCAGCACAACGATATCTTCATGTTCTTTTCCCAATTCAACCAAGGCTTCTCCATAGCTGACTCTTGTTGCTTTTGTGCTCATAAGACCTCCAATGCCATGCGATGGGCATCCAGTTCCGCCATGGCAATTTTATATTGCATATCATTCGGTGCTTTGCCATGCCAGCCTGCCTCACTCTCCATATAGGCAACACCTTTTCCTTTTTCTGTTGATAGAAGAAGGGCGGTAGGCTTGCCTGTACCGTGATGTTCATGGAACAGATTGAATCCTGTTTCCAGGCTTTCAAAATCATGGCCTTCAATATGATGCACATGGCATCCGAAAGCTTTCAGCTTTTCATCCATCGGCTGCATGTTTAATACATCTGCTGTTTTGCCATCAATCTGCAGACCGTTCATGTCAACCAGTATACAGAGATTATCAAGTTGGTAATGTGAGGAAAATGCCAATGCTTCCCAGATGATGCCTTCATTCATTTCACCATCACCGCATAAGGCATATACGTTGATATCTTTGTTCAGATATTTTGCACCTTTTGCCATGCCTGCTGCTGTTGAAAGTCCCTGTCCAAGAGAACCTGTAGACATGTCGATTCCTTTGGTCAGGTTCATATTCGGATGTCCCTGTAAGGAGGATCCAACCTTACGAAGGGTAAGAAGTTCTTCTTCCGGAAAATAACCGCGTAGTGCCAATGCGCTGTAAACAGCAGGGGCAGCATGTCCTTTGGAAAGGACAAAGCGGTCTCTTTCGGGCCATTCGGGATCTTCCGGTCTGATCCGCATTTCGTTAAAATACAGATATGCGACTGCATCCGCACAGGAAAGACTGCCTCCCGGATGACCGCTTTTAGCGGCATGCGTGGAAGTCATGATGCCTTTACGGATATCAACCGCTGCCAGTTTTAATTGTTTTTTCAGTTCGGGTTTCATAGATACCTCTGCTTATGTTTTGTAAAGATATTATAGCGTTTTCACAGGGGAATAGATATAGCGGAAAATGTATTTTTTATAGGCAAAAAGATGTGCAGAAGGTAAAATAGAAGAGCTTGGTTAAGGGGGAAAAATATGAACATTATGTGGCTTGGTACAGCATCCTTGTTTCTCGAAACGGAAAATACCCATATTGTGTTTGATCCATTTCTGGAAATGCCTGCTGCAGAAACAATACGAAAGACAAAGATCTTTCATGATACAAATGACGTCTGCATAACGCACGGACATTTTGACCATATCGCGCATATGAAAAAACTGTATCAGAATTATCCGGTGACAATACATTGCACTTCCACACCGAAAAATACTCTGATCAAAGAAGGTCTTCCGGAATGGTATTTTCATGAAATACATCCGAATGATGCCTTCAGGATCGGCGATTTTGACATCCGGATTTTTCAGGCAAGGCATTGTGTGTTTGATGCCGGAATCATTCGAAAAAAACTGTTATCTTTAAGGACATGGAAGCGTCCGGGCATGGTTGCTGATTTCTTAAGACTGAGTAAAAAATATCCGGAAAACGGAGAAATGATTCTGTATGATATTCATGCGGAAAACAGACATATACAGATTCTGGGAAGTATGGGTTTAGACCCTGATGCAGAGTATCCTGAAGGTGCAGATGTACTGATACTGGCACTACAGGGCAGAAGCGATCAGGATATTTCAGCATTGGACATTGTTGAAAGGTTGAAACCAAAGAAAATTCTTCTGTATCACATTGATGATGCCTTTGCGCCAATCAGTGAAGATGTGGATACAAGCGGATTTGTGCAAAATGTAAAAGAGAGGTTTGACATACCGTGCAGGCCTATGGAAAAATATATACGATTTAATCCGGAGGAATTATGAAAAAAGAAAAGGTTAAATGGGGAGACCGAAGAGACGGAAAGAAAGTAGACGCACCGGGTCTGCAGACAGTAATGACAGCCCTGTTTCCCAAACGTACGGAATGTGAAGTGTATCTTCACGATACGATTGACGCTACCGAACTGGTGAAATATCTGGAAAAGAAAAATGAAGGCAAGACAGAAGAGAAGATGACAATCTTCCATTGCATGATTACCGGACTTGCAAGGATGCTGTATGAAAGACCGATCATGAATCGCTTCATTCAGGGATATCGCATTTACGAAAGAAATGAAATCAGTTTGTCGTTTGTCGCAAAAAGAAGATTTAAGGATAGTTCGGAAGAAGCATTAATGTATCTGATTACCAAGCCTACAGATACTGTCAATGAGATATCAAAAGAAATCATAGGTGATGTCAGGGAAATGCGTAAGAGTGAACACGCAACCGGCGGTGTAGATGAACTTCTTGATAAGTTTGCCGCAATGCCAAGACTCGTTATGGCAGGATCGGTAAAGGTGATCCGCTGGCTGGACTTCTGGGGTGTGAATCCGGAATTTCTCACGGAAGGAGATCCGAATTATTCCTCCATTCTTGTTTCCAATCTGGGCAGTATTAAATGTCCGTCTGTTTACCATCATCTCAATAACTACGGAACAAATTCCATCATGGTGACAATCGGTACGCTGCACAAAGAAGAAATGGTCATGCCTGACGGTCATAAGGAAATCCGTGATGTCATCGATATCGGTGCCACACTGGATGAAAGAATCGGTGACGGTTTTTACTTCGCCAGAAGCCTGAAACTGATCAAGCATATTTTTGCACATCCGGAGCTTCTTGAAAAACCGTTTAATGAACCAAGCGGATTTGATTATAAATA
>JAFYCG010000302.1 GCA_017539825.1 Solobacterium sp.
GCGTCAAAACGCCAGAAGCTCACGAAAGAAGAACTTAAAGAAGAGAATCGAAAATTAAGGCGGCAGATGGCCGCAGGATTGACGACTCCAGAGGACCAGAAACGTATCGTGAATATTCTCAGAACAGAGAATGTCCTCGCATACTTTATGGTCCTCTTTCTTCCACCTGTGGGTATCTGGTATATCTGGACACGAAGAGAAAAACTATATCTGAATACATCCTCCGTCTATGCATGGACGGCTGTGGGATGTCTGATTATGCTTTCCTGGTTTGTATACGGGTATAATGTCATTCGATAAGATAAGGAGTCAGTTCTGACTTCTTTTCTTTTTTTGTTTTTTATCATAAAATGATTGTCATGGGAATGATGGATAAAATCTATGATCGCGAGATCATGACACCGACGGAAGTACAGCTTGCAAGGTATATTCGTGAACATGTCAGAGATGTGGTTGAAATGAGCCTGGATGATCTGGCTGACAAGCTTTTTATTTCCCGCTCAACGATCTTGCGATTTTATAAAAAACTGGGTGTTAACGGACATAAGGAATTCTGTCTTGAACTGGCAAAAGAGATGAATACGGTTGCCGGTGCACAGTTTGTTCCGTCTGCTTCTGTTCCGTTTGAACTGTATGATGACCGCAAATCCATTGCGGATAAACTGGAAACTCTGCAGATTCATGCGTTGAATGATACAATTCAAAATCTGAATCTTGAAGAAGTGAACAGGGCTGCCAAATTTATTCGTGAGAGAAAGAAGATATTTATTTATGCCCTTGAAGAGAACTATCTGACAGCTGTGGATTTTCAATTTAAGCTGCAGTCAATCGGCTATTTTGCTTATGGCAATCTTTTCCCCGGGATGGCTTTGGCCAACAGTAAAAATCAGCCGAATGATTCCATCGGTATATTTATCTCTTATTACGGCAATGACCAGGTACTGCATCAGGCAGCGACTCTTCTGAATGAGAAGAAGATTCCGATCATTTTTATCGGTGGTCCGGCAGAAAGTCCATTGGACAAGCTGGCTACCGTCAGACTGAAAACAGCATTTTATGAGCAGAATCCGAAGATCGGATCCTTTGGTTCCAGGAATGCAATCCTATACATACTGGACCTGTTATATGCGTATTTATTCCAGTTGGATTATGAAAAGAATATGAATCAGCTGAAAAACAAATGATAATGTAAATTTCTGTTGGTTTATATTGAAGAATATTGTAGAATGTAGAGCAGATTTCTGATAAGAAGGAAAGGACCACAGTATGCAAGAAGTCATGAAAATCGAAGGCGGACATATGTTGGAGGGTGAGGTTACCATTTCCGGTGCCAAGAATGCTACGGTAGCTTTAATTCCGGCAGCGGTATTATCCAACGGCCCGGTTACGATCGTCGGTATCCCACAGATCGCAGATGTCGATTCTCTTTCAGCAATATTACGTTTATTAGATGTGGAAGTCATTGAAGTTGCCTCGGATCATCTGATTATTGATCCGTCTCATATGGTGAACAAAGACCTGGATGATGATATAGTTACAAAACTCAGAGCTTCCTATTATTTTATGGGTGCATTGCTTGGCAAATACGGAAGAGTCCGTATGAAGATGCCCGGCGGATGTTATCTCGGACCAAGACCGATTGATCTGCATTTAAAGGGATTTGAAGCTTTGGGGGCAAAGGTAAGTTATGAAAAAGGATGTTATACGATTGTTGCTGACAAGTTGGTCGGAAACAAGATCTTCCTGGATATCGCAAGTGTCGGTGCAACCATCAATATCATGATGGCTGCTGTATATGCAGAAGGCAGAACAACGATTGAAAATGCCGCAAAAGAACCGGAAATTATCGACGTTGCAACCTTATTAAATAAAATGGGTGCAAGAATCAGAGGTGCAGGTACAAATGTCATTACCATTGACGGTGTCAGGTATCTGAACGGCTGCTTCCATGAGATTATTCCGGATCGTATTGAAGCAGGTACATTCATTATTATCGCTGCAGCCATGGCAAAACACATGGTCATCAACAACATCATCCCTCAGCACTTGGATGCATTGTTATCCAAGTTAAAGGATATGGGCGTTAAGATGAAGGTTGAAATAGACAAGGTGACAATTGAACAGTCTGATCATCTGAGAGGAGTTGATGTTACAACAAAGCCATATCCCGGTTTTGCGACAGATTTGCAGCAGCCTTTAACGGCTTTATTGACACAGGCTGCAGGTGAAAGCAAGGTAACGGAGACAATCTATATCGAGCGCTTCAAACATTGCCTGGAACTGCAGAAAATGGGTGCAGATATCGAACTGCTCAATGGCAGTGCAATTATAAAAGGACCGACAGCTCTGGATGGATCCAGGGTCTATGCAACCGATTTGCGTTGCGGTGCGGCAATGGTTGTTGCCGGATTGCTGGCAGATGGTGTTACCGAAATCCGCAATGTATATCACATTGACCGCGGATATTCTGAGATTGACAAGAAACTGGAAAAACTCGGTGCAAAAATCTGGCGTGAGTATATTCCGGACTAAACAGATAAGGGATTGTTGAAATCCCTTTTTCCATGAAGGAGGTTCTCATGATTCTCAACACAGGTTCAAGAACTGACATTCCCGCTTTCTTCAGCGACTGGTTTTACAAGAGGGTGGAAGAAGGATATGTCATGGTCAGAAATCCGTTCTATCCCAAACTTGTGACAAAATACAGAATTAATCCGGAAGTCGTGGATGTATTATCGTTCTGTACAAAGAATCCGGAACCGATGCTGAGCAGAATGGAAAGGTTGAAAGATTTTGACCAGTTCTGGTATGTGACAATCACCCCGTATGGGAAAGAGATTGAGCCAAACATCAAAGATAAAAGAAAAGTCATGACTTCCTTCAGGGCATTATCAGATATAGTCGGAAACAATGCGACAGGCTGGCGCTATGATCCGATATTTATTTCGGATAAGTACAGTGTTTCCTTTCATATCGATGCTTTTGCCAAAATGGCAAGGTATCTGAAAGGATATACACATATCGCAGTGATCAGCTTTATTGACCTGTATGAAAAAACAAAAAGGAATTTCCCGGAAGTCAGGGAAGTATCTCCTGAGGATAGGGTTATATTGGGAAAGGCAATGCTGCAGATTGCACAGGAAAGCGATATGGTTTTAAAGACATGCCTGGAAGGGGAAGATTTAAAGCCTTATGGTGTTGATACATCCGGATGTCTGACGAAGGAAATGCTGGAAAAGGCATTACATCTGGATTTCACGGATATCAAGGTGAGTTATGCACGTGAAGGATGCAAATGTTTATTAGGGAGTGATATCGGTGCATACAATACATGTTCTCATTTCTGCAAATACTGTTATGCCAATTATGACAGATCCCTTGTGATGGAGAATATAAAGAAACACGATCCGGACAGTCCGCTGCTGATCGGTCATCTTGAAAAGGATGATGAAATACGAGAGGCAAAACAGATCTCCTATAAAAACAGGCAGATTGCATTGAATCTTTTCTGATTCTTTGTGCGAAGGATTGTTTTGTGGCTTATAATGGAAAGGCGAGGAAAAACATATGGAATTCAAGAATAAAAAAATACTGGTAATCGGACTGGCACGCAGCGGCATGGCTGCAATTAAACTGCTGCTGAAATTAGGTGCAACAGATATTACCTTAACCGAAAGAAAAGAAGTCAAGGAAAAAGAAGAACTGGAGGCAATGGGTGTTAAAGTTGTCAAACAGACGGATGAGGTCTTTGACGGGAATTTTGATCTTGTGATTAAAAATCCGGGTGTTCCGCCGGTCAGTCCGTTTGTGAAAAAACTGAAGGACAGAAACATCCCTGTGATTACAGAGATTGAACTTGCCTACCAGGTATCCAAACCACAACACTATATTGCGATTACCGGAACCAATGGCAAAACCACCACAACGACTTTAACCTATGAATTCTTAAAGAAGGCATACGGGGATAAAGCGCATGTCGGCGGCAATATCGGTACACCTTTGTGTGAGATCGTCATGAAAGAAAACCTGTTAGAGGAAGAAGGCCATTATATTTCATTGGAAATCAGCCAGGCACAGCTTGTGGATATCGTTGATTTTGAACCGGAGGTTTCCGTCATTATCAATCTGACACCGGATCATATCGATTCCATGGGCGGACTGGATAACTACTACAGGGCTAAGACAAGAGTCTATGAGAATATGAAGGGAAATGACCTGTTCCTGTTAAACAAGGATGATCCGGTTGTTCTTGAATATACGGAGCGTTATCCGATTCCTTGTCAGATTCAGACATTCTCTTTGGATACAACCGATGCGGATGCCTATCTCAAAGACGGATACATGATCATCAAGGGAGAAAAGGTTCTGGATCTTTCCGATGTGAGACTGCCGGGAAAACACAATCTGCAGAATATCATCATTGCTGCCTCTGCATGCAAGCAGGTTGGTGTAAGCAATGAGGACATTCAAGAGGTGATTCAGGGATTTACGGGTGTTGAACATCGTATTGAATTTGTCAGGGAATTGAATGGGGTAAAGTACTACAACGATTCCAAGGCAACCAATACAGATGCAACAATCACCGCTTTAAAGTCCTTTGACAAAGGTGTCATCCTGCTTGTAGGCGGATTTGAAAAAGGCCTTGCCATGGATGATGTAAAGAAGTATCTCGGATGTGTCAAACAGGTCATCGGTTACGGTTTGTCCGGCAGAAGAATTGCAACGGATCTTGTCGGTGATCAGGCTGTCATTGTAGAGGATCTTGTACAGGCGGTTCATGAGGCAAACAAATACGCACAGGAAGGAGATATCATCCTGTTATCACCAACCACTTCCTCATTTGACCAGTATTCCGGCTTTGAGGAAAGAGGAAGACATTTTAAGGAGATTGTTAACGCATTATGATGGAACGCAACAAATATATCGGCATCTTTGATTCCGGTATCGGCGGATTAACCGTTGCCAGAAGCATTATCGAAAAGCTTCCGGAAGAAAATATCATCTATTTCGGTGATACGGCACATCTTCCTTATGGTACAAAATCAGAGAAACAGATTCGTGAGTATGCCTACAATGATGTGAAATTCCTGATGCAGTTTGAACTCAAGAGTCTGGTGATTGCCTGCAATACAGCGGATTCCGTCGCCAGAAAGTCCCTGGAAAAAACATTTAACATTCCGATTTACGGTGTCATTAAGCCGGCTTCCAAAAAAGCTGCTGCTTCGACAAAGAACAACAGAATCGGTGTCATGGCTACTGCTGCCACAGTGCGTTCCAACGCTTATACCGAAACGATTCATAAATATAATCCGGAGGCACAGGTATTCTCTCTGGCTTGTCCATTGCTTGTACCGTTAGTGGAAAATGGCAGATATAAAAAAGATGACATCGTCGTCACTACCATTTTGAAGGAATATATCGATCAGCTGCTGGTGCATGATGTGGATACGATTGTCTTAGGATGTACGCATTATCCATTGCTGTATGATGCAATCAAGAGCATTATTCCCGATGTCAATGTCATCAGTTCCTCGGAAGCAGCTGCAGACATGCTTATGGAAGGGTTGGAAACCTCAGACATGCTGGCAAATCACGGCATGGGAAACAGACAGTATTATGTCAGTGATGATGCCGAAAACTTCAAGGAAAATGCAAGGGTATTCCTTGGCGACAAATTGTGTGAAGATGCACAGCTTGCCCAGGTATAATCCATCTTAATCAGTTTGATCTTCAAAAGACGCGTTTCTTTCGGAAACTGGCTCATTGAAGAAACTCAGTGAAAGTGGTACAGTTTTTATAGCAATAAAACATACATGGCTTTGATGTGATAATTGTATCTTATAATAAATTCAGTGTAAGGAAACCCGGACGATGACTATAAAAATTCCCGTTGGAGAAGAAAGTTTTGATGAAATAAGGAAAGCCGGTCTTTACTATGTAGACAAAACGGAACTGATATATGAGCTTGTTGGACAAACGGGTAACAAGGTCACGTTGTTTACCCGCCCGCGCAGATTCGGCAAGACACTGAACATGAGTATGATGGAGAGCTTCTTTGATATTAAGCGTGACAGCAATGTTCTCTTTAAAGGACTGATTATATCTAAACATGAGGCATTTTGTTCTGAATGGATGAACCAATATCCTGTTCTGTTTATTTCTTTTAAGGATGTTGATGGGTTGGATTTTGAAAGCGCCAATAATATGCTTAAGGTTATTCTGTCTGATTATTGCAAAAAAATTGCGGGGCTTGGTGAGAACGAAAATACGGATAGTGATGATCGGGCGATATTTGCCCGATTAAAGGCTCAAAAAGCATCTGCTGCAGAAGTCCAGAATGCTTTAAAAACCATCATGCGCATGATGAATGCAGTGTATGGCAAGCCTGTGATCCTGCTGATTGACGAGTACGATGTGCCTCTGGCAAAGGCAAGTGAAAAGAATACTGCACAAAACAGATATTATGAGCAGATGCTTGATGTCATCAAAGGCATGCTGAGCATTGCATTGAAGACAAATGAGTATCTGAAATTTGCAGTGGTGACTGGGTGTCTGAGGATTGCAAAGGAGAGTATCTTTACCGGTACGAATAACTTTGCATCATATTCTGTAATGGATGAGCGCTTCAGCAAATATTTCGGCTTTACGCAAAAGGAAATGGACAAGTTGCTTGCAACAGCGAACCTGAAAGACAAAACAGATATCATAAGGGAATGGTATGACGGATACGTGTTCGGCAACACTTCTGTCTACTGTCCGTGGGATACGGCAAACTATGTGTCAGCGCTTGTTTACGATAAAACAGCAGATCCCAAGAATTACTGGAGGAACACTAGCAGCAATGCCATCATCCGTGATTTTGTGGATCATTCTGATTGGGGGATTCCGGACAAGTTTGAAACAATACTGAATGGCGGTACTGTCACGCAGGAAATATCGGATGAGCTGACATATGACACATTGTATACATCGGAACAAAACCTGTGGAGCATCCTGCTGATGACGGGATATCTGACAAAGGCAGATCCTGCTGCCAAAGGAAACAAAATAGCGTTGAGGATACCGAATACAGAGATAGCAGGAATATTCGAGGACACTGTTGTAAAGCTTTTTACCGACACTCTTGATAACGGAAGACAGAAAGAACTGTTGGCGGCATTCTGGAATGAAGACATTGAAGATGCCACAAGACAGCTCAATGATTTCCTGTGGGAAACCATCAGCTATCATGACTATCATGAAGATTATTACCATGCTTTTATGACCGGTTTGTTTGTCGGGCTTGGCTACTCGGTGGATTCTAATAAAGAAAGTGGTTTGGGAAGATTTGATATTCGTGTCAAGGACCGCAAAAATCGCCGTGCCATGATATTTGAGGTAAAAAAGGCAATCAACAAAGCCCAGATGGAAAAAGCCTGTGACGAAGCCATAGATCAGATCGTGGAAAAAGGGTATGCCGCAACGATTGCTCCAGGATATGAAAAGATCATCTGTTATGGCATTGTCTTCTATCAAAAATCTGCAATGATCAAGAAAGTGTAATCTCAATACACAATGATCTGTGTAAATCAGCCGTGAGTGTAATGCTCACGCAATCACGCACAGATCATTTTTTTGACAGAATGGAAGAAAACATAGAAATTCCTGCCAGTGAAATGAAATGGTTCTTTTCAATTCATCGGGATCAATAGTCATATTTTTATATTTGACTAAACCTAACTCCAGTATATTACAATAATCATATACAAGCCTAGAAAGGCAATGGAGGTCAAGAATGACAGATACAACAAGATATGTTCCTTATGAAGAGAGAACAGGAAATGAGTCCATCGTTTACTTCACAAGAGATCTTTCACCAGAAGGTATTCAGAAGGCTTATGAAAAGGTAAACGCAAACATCACCGGAAAGGTTGCTATCAAACTGCATACCGGTGAAAAGAACGGACCGAACATCGTTCCTGCTGCCTGGGTAAAACAGGTCATGGAAAACGAACCGTCATTAAAGGACGCAACCATCGTTGAGACAAACACATTCTATGCTGGTGACCGTTATACGACAGAACAGCATCGTGAAACACTGAAGGTTAACGGCTGGGATTTCTGTAAAGTAGACATCATGGATGAAGAGGGTACAGTGGATCTGCCTGTCAAGGGTGGAAAATGGTTTGACCACATGACACATGGTTCCCATATGACAGATCATGATTCCCTGTTTTGCTTAACACATTTTAAAGGCCA
>JAFYCG010000034.1 GCA_017539825.1 Solobacterium sp.
GTTATATTTGTTTTCATAATGTGTCAGTTCCAATAAAGGTGTGGAACCGATCAGCTGTTCCATGGATGTATAAATTCTGCTCATGTTAATCTCCTTTGAATGTAACTTTGATAACTGTATCCACCGGATCGGGAAGAACAGGGGACGGACCAAGGTCTGCAAAGACGACATCCGGATAATTCTTCGTGATCCATGTTTCACTAACGTCTATTATTTTATCATTATATAGCAATCTTATTTCATCAATTTGCTCTTTTTGAATGCCATATAACGGAATTGCGCCGACATCAGGTTCAAAAATATGGTAATAATACGTATTCTTTTTTGCGGTTATCCTGCCGTTTTCCGGTTTTGAAATTCCGCTGTATCCGCAACCATAAACAGATTCTCCGTTTATTTTCATCCATCTGCCGATATCTTTTAATATCGCTATGGCTTCTTCAGGAACATTTCCATCGCCATCCGGTCCAATGTTCAGAATCATGTTTCCGTTTTTGGAAACACATTCGACAAGCTTGTGAATGATCAGGGAATATGGCTTATAATCATGATCTTCTTTAAAATAACCCCAGTTCCGGTTCATTGTAATACAGGCTTCCCAGGGAACATGTTCTCCTTTTTCATTCAGAATGCCTTCAGGAGGGATGATCTGTTCGGGAGAGACAAAATCTCCGGAAGTAATATTGGGGTGTGAAGTAATCAACGAGCCAAAACCTTCACCGCTTGCTTCCAGACGATTATTCAAAATAATATCCGACTGCAGGGAACGGATCATTCTGACAAGCTCTGTTCCATGCCATGCTTCAGCTTTCAGATCATCATAGGAGTAGTCCGTCCAGAGAATATCGATCTTTCCGTAATTGCTGCACAATTCCCGAATCTGTCCATGCATGTAGGCAAGATAATCGGAAAAGGTATATTGATAGTCTTTATACGCTTCATTGTCCCGTTCGGGATGGTTTCTGTCTCCGTAATGGGGAAAATCCGGATGATGCCAATCAATCAGGGAATAATACAGGCCGATACGGATGCCTTCCTTGCGGAATGCTTCAATATATTCCTTTACAAAATCCCTTTGACAATAATGCATGGAGGAATAGGAAGTGTAATTTGAATCAAAAAGGCAATATCCATCATGATGTTTTGCGGTAAATACGGCATATTTCATACCTGCATTTTTAGCCAGTTTAGCCAGTTTGCAGGCATCAAATGCTTTGGGTTGGAAAGATTCCACATAAGGCTGGTAATCTGCATTGGAAATCCTTTCAATGCTTCTGACCCATTCACCTCTTGCAATGGAGGAATAAACACCCCAATGGATAAACATGCCGAATCTTGCTTCTTCAAACCATTCTGTCCTTGTATTCATGAAAAGACCTCTTTTTACCGCATCAATCGTACCATTGTTTTACCGATTGAACAATCATTGCATGAATCAACAGAAACCCATGTGAGATAAAGGATAAGCTGATATAATAACTGTATTATTGAGGGAAAAGACATGAACATCAACGAAATATGGCAAAAAAATGAATATGCCTTTCTGCATACAAATGAACATCTTAAGGACAGAATCATTCTCTTAGGTATCAGCGGCAGCCATGCCTATGGCACAAACAATGAAAACAGTGATGTTGATTTACGCGGTATCGCTTTGGAAAGACCTGCGGAACTGATCGGTTTGCAGAAATTTGAACAATATACCGATGCGCATACGGATTCTGTGATTTTCGGTTTCAACAAAGTGATGCGTCTGTTGATTGACTGCAATCCGACTCTGATTGAATTGCTTGGACTGGATCCTCAACAATACATTTATTTAAATGAGACCGGAAAAGAACTGGTAAAAAACAGGCATATGTTTCTATCGAAAAAAGCAGCACGGTCATTTGGCGGTTATGCCGACATGCAGTTAAGAAGATTGCAGAATGCCAATGCCCGTGATCATTCTGATCAGAAACAAAGGGAAGAACATATACGCCGTTCCGTCCAGCATGCTCTGGATGATATGGTCACAAAGTATCAGAGTCTGCATCAGGAAGATGTCAGAATATACATTGACAAAGCAATATCTGAAAACATGGATACGGAATTGTTCATGGATGCTTCTTTCAATCATATGCCTCTTCGTGATTACAAACATATATGGAATACTTTACGGAATGTCATTATTGATTACGATAAAATCGGAGCAAGAAATCATAAAAAGGATGATAACCACTTAAACAAGCATGCGATGCATCTTGTCCGTTTATTTCATATGGCAATTGAAATCCTGGAAGAAGAGGAAATTCATACAAGAAGGACATGGGATCTGCCGTTATTATTGGATATCCGTGCCGGTAAATATATGACAGAAAACCATCAGATGAATGCGGAATTTTATGAGATAGTCAGTGAATGTGAAAAAAGATTACAGTCTGCAATGTTGAAATCAAAACTTCCGGAAGTACCCGATATGGACAGAATTGAAGCATTCATGATTGAAGTCAACAGAAAAGCTGTAACAGGAGAGATATAATGATTGAAAAAATACGGAAAGAAATAGAAGAAATTGAAAATACATATTCTGTCAAAATACTGCTGGCAATTGAATCAGGAAGCAGGGCATGGGGATTTGCCTCACCGGACAGCGATTACGATGTCCGTTTTATCTACGCCAGAAGAAAAGAAGAATATCTCCGTCTGGATCCTGCGGAAGACCATATAGAGTGGAAACTGGATGAAGTGTTAGATGTCAACGGATGGGATGTTCAGAAAGTCCTCATGCAAATACATCGAGGAAATCCGACACTGTTTGAGTGGATTCATTCACCCATTGTTTATAAAAAAGAAAACAACTGGGTGAAAGCGGAAAATGCTCTTGATGCTTACTTTGATCCAAGAAAAGCAGTTTATCATTACCGCGGCCTGGCAAAAAGAACATATCTTGAATATCTGCAGGAAGAAAAGGTTACTTACAAGAAATATCTTTATGCCTTGCGTTCACTTTTTGCATGTCTTTATATCGAAAAGTATCAGGCAATACCTCCTGTACAATTCCATGCATTATGTCAGAGTGTTCTTCCTTCAGAGCTGAAAAAAGATGTCGACATGCTTTTGGAAAAGAAGAAGGAAGTGAAGGAAAAGGATTTGCAGGATCCGCTTCCTTCCATTCAGAATTTTATTACAGAAGAGCTGGTGCATCAGGAGGAAGCCGTTAAGGTCATGACTTGTCCTAAGGAAAGAGACTGGGAAGAATTAAACAGTATTTTTTTGGAATTGATCACATTTGGAGTATAATGGATAGGCTGAAAACGGAGTATTTATGATCGATTTATCAATATTGAATGAAAACCAGAAAGAAGCGGTTCTTTCCGATGACCAGTACCTGCGTATTATTGCCGGTGCAGGAAGCGGAAAAACCAGAGTCTTAACAATGAGAATTGCCCATCTGATTGAAGATGAGGACATCCGCCCGTATAAAATACTTGCGATCACCTTTACAAACAAGGCTGCCAATGAAATGAAGGAAAGGGTGCTGAATATGCTGGAGGAAACAGGTTCTTCTCCATGGATTTCAACAATTCATTCCCTTTGCGTAAGAATTCTTCGTCAGGATATTGAAGTGATGGGATGGCCGAAGAACTTTACCATTATGGATGCTGATGATCAGAAGTCGGTTGTCAAGGAAGCATATAAGGAATTCGATATCGATTCACAGAAATTTTCCTATGCTTCCACAATCAGCTACATCTCCAACAACAAGACTGCCGGCATCAATGTCGAAAAAGCCTATGAGCTTGCCGGAAGCTACAGGGAAGATCAGGTCAGGGCAAAGGTATATGAATACTATGTCAACCGTCAGAAATCCATGTTCGCCCTGGATTTTGATGATCTGATTATCACAACTGTATCCTTATTCGCCAAATACAAAGATGTTCTGGAAAAGTGGCAGAACCGTTTTGAATATATTCTTGTAGATGAGTTTCAGGATATTGACTCTGTACAATATAAACTGATCAGGTATCTGGCCGGTGATTACAACAGCCTGTATGTGGTTGGTGATCCCGATCAGACGATCTATACCTGGAGAGGTGCCGATGTCAATATCATTATGGATTTTGTGAAGGATTTCAAAGGTGCCAAAACGATCATTCTGAATGAAAACTACAGATCCACTGATGCCATTCTGAATGGTGCCAATTCCTTGATCCAGAATAACAGAAACCGTGTCAAGAAGGATTTGTTTACACAGAAGAAAAGCGATGAAAAGATTGTCCATTACGCTGCTTCCGGTGATGAATATCAGGCATCCTGGATTGCCGCAAAGATCAAGGAACTGCATCAGAAGGGACAATCCTACAATGATTTTGCGATTTTATACAGATCCAATTATCTTTCCCGTTCTTTGGAAAAAGCCATGCTGGATGAAAGAATTCCGTATGTAATTTACGGCGGTATCCGTTTCTATGAGAGACAGGAAGTCAAGGATGCACTTTGTTACATGAGAATGGCTGCAAACAGCGATGACCTGGCTTTACAAAGGATCCTGAATACGCCAAGAAGAGGAATCGGTAATAAGACGATGGACCTGATTTCAAAAACGGCAAGAGAAACAGGACAGACCATGTATGAAGTACTGAAAAATGAAGACATATTTTCCGGAAGAACAAAGAATACCATCAATGCGTTTGTCTCCATGGTAGAAAACTGGAAACAAAGAGCACTGGATCCCGCAGTCAGCATCAAAGAGCTGTTTGAGGATATTCTCAAGGAATCCGGTTATCTGGCAATGCTGGAAGAAAACAAGGAAAACGAAAGAATTGAAAACATCAAAGAACTTGTCGATGATGCAAGGGAATTCTCTGAAACCTATCCGGATTCAACACTGGATGAATATCTGCAGCTGGTTTCCCTTTACGGAGATCGTGATGAAGTATTAAGCTCGGATTTTGTCCGTTTGATGACAGTGCATGCCGCAAAAGGCCTTGAATTTGATACAGTATTTGTTTCCGATATGAATGATGGCATCTTCCCGAATGAAAGGGCAATGTCAGAAGGGTATCGCGGTGTTGAAGAAGAAAGAAGACTGGCTTATGTTGCCTTCACACGTGCAAGAAACAAGCTGTATATTACCGAAGCCGGCGGATTCAGCTATCTGCTGCAGAAAGGAAGAGTTCCTTCACGGTTCATTAAGGAAATCGACAAAGACACGATTGAACATGTCGGTGTTTCCGCTCCGAAACAGGAAGATACCGTATTCTCTCATGTTCTTTTCGATACACCGCAAAAAGAAACTTTTACCCAGAAACTGGAAAAAAGCAATGTGAAATCATTTAAAAAGGGTGATCAGGTTGTCCACGCCAAATTCGGTGAGGGTGTTGTCATCAAATGTGCCAACGGTGTTGCGGAAATTGCCTTTCCTTATCCCTATGGGGTAAAAAAGATTATCTCCGGACATCCGTCGTTAAAGAAAAAAGGTGAATAAGAGGTCAGAAATGGAACAGAATGATTTATTGTTAATGCGTGAATATGTAGACCGTCTCAATGAAGCATCCGATGCCTATTATAACGGCAAAGGCGAGATCATGAGCGACTATGAATGGGATGCATTATTTGATCAGTTGAAAAAGCTTGAAGAGAAGACAAATACAGTTCTTGAAGACTCACCGACAATGAATGTGTCTGCTGATACGATTCAGGGCCAGAAGGAACCGCATGAATTTGCCGCTTTGTCTTTAGCGAAGACCAAGAGTGTTGCAGACATTGTCAAATGGGCTGACAACAGACCGATCTACCTTTCCTGGAAACTTGACGGACTGACGCTAGTCGCAACATATGACAATGGCAAACTGACAAAGGTTGTCACCAGAGGCGATGGCCATATCGGAACGAATATTACCCATTTGTCCAAGAGCATCAATGGCATACCGCAGAAGATTTCGGAAAAGGGTCATCTTGTCATCCGTGGAGAAGCGGTGATTTCTTACAGTGATTTTGAAGTTTTCCGCATGGAATCGGGAGAAGATTATGCCAACCCTAGAAATCTCGCATCCGGTTCTTTGTCGTTAAAAGATCCCGAAGAAGTGAAAAGGAGAAACATTCATTGGAATCCTTTTACACTTGTACACACTGAAACACCGATTCTTTCCTGGGGTGAAAGAATGGCATATCTCAAACAGCTGGGTTTTTCTGTAGTGGATCATGAACGAATCGATCAGCCTGATGCACAAAATGTCAGTTCCGTCATCGACAGATGGACAAAACTGGTTACGGACAAGGTATTTGATTATCCTGTAGACGGACTGGTCATTGCCTATGATGATACTGAATATGCCTCCGGTGGTTCTGTCACAGGACATCATGCTACCAGGGCAGGACTTGCCTTCAAATGGCAGGATGAATCGGCTGAATCCGTACTGGATCATATTGAATGGTCCTGTGCTGCTTCCACAATCACACCGGTTGCTGTATTTGCACCTGTGGAACTGGAAGGAACAACGGTAAAAAGAGCATCTTTGTGCAATATCAGTGAATGTGAAAGACTGGGAATCGGTGATAAAGGAACGGTTCTTTCTGTCATCAAGGCAAACAAGATCATTCCCAAGATCATTCATGTACAGAAAACAGAAGGCACCCTGGAAATTCCTTCCAGCTGTCCTGTATGCGGACAACCGACAAAAATCAGCATCAGTGAAGAGAGCGGCACCAAAACACTCAAATGTACAAATCCGCAATGTGCTGCCAAAAAGCTGAAGAAATACACGCGTTTTGTCTCCAAGGCAGGGATGGATATTGACGGTATTTCCGAACAGACCATTGCCAGATTTATCAATGAAGGCTGGATTAAGAGAATCGGAGATATCTACCGTTTGCAGGAACATAATGACGAGATTAAAGAACTGGACGGATTTGGCGAAAAATCAGCCGCCAATATCATGGCTTCTTTAGAAAAGAGCAGAGATGTAAAAGATGAAAAACTGCTGTTTGCCCTGAATATTCCCCTGGTAGGACAGGATGTCGCCAAGAAACTTCTCAGTGCATATGACATTCAGGAACTAGTTGATCAAGCTGTAAAAACAGAAGATCCTGCGATATTCTCCTTAATTAACGGCATTGGCCCGGAAAAATCACAGGCTTTTGTTAACTGGTTTAAAGAACAGGATAATTTGGAAGATTATGAGGATCTGCTGAAGGAAATCCGCATTGAGAAAACCGAAAGAACTGCAGCCGGTGCAAAGTGTCAGGGGCTGACATTTGTTGTTACCGGTGATGTGCACCATTACAAAAACAGAAATGAATTGAAAGCCTATATCGAATCACAGGGAGGAAAAGTAACCGGATCCGTATCCAAATCGACCAGTTTCCTGATCAATAACGATCTTCAGTCTGCTTCCTCCAAGAACCGTAAGGCAAGTGAATTATCCATTCCGATTATTTCTGAAGATGAATTTATTGAAAGATTTTCTTAACTTTGAAAACTATGGTGGATAATTCTGCTGAAACAGTCTAAAATAAATAGGCAAAGAGGAGAAGTTATGGCACTAAAGAAAAAGAAGACAACCGGTCATCTGACTGGATTGATATTTTGGATCTGTCTGATCCTTCTGGTAACACCGTTTGCGATTCTCGGATGGATTTTGTATTCTTCATCCATGGATTCTGATAAACCGGTATTCGGAAACCGTTATGACGGAGACCTGAATCCTGCAATTACATCCGAACAGCTGGATCAGGTTGAATCTGCAGCAGGTTCTGTCAGCGGAGTTGAAAAAGCAAAAGTGGAAATGTCCACCGCTACATTACGTGTTTATGCAGATATCTCAGATTCTGCAGATTCTTCACAGGCTTATTCCGTAGCGGATGAAATCTATGGAAAAGTTACTTCCATTCTGAGTCCGTCTGTTTACTTTTCACAATCAGACGGAAAGAAGATGTACGACATGGAGATTCATGTATACAACACCTCTGAGAATACGGAAAGCGATTCCTTTGTATATGTGATCAAGACAAAGACTTCCAGCATGTCCGAGCCGGTAGATAATCTTGTTTCCGAACCGATTGATGCCGAGCTTGCACAGTCGCTCAGAGATGACGTTGAAGCCAGACTGAACCCGACACCTACACCTGATGAAGAAGAAGGCGGAGAAATCAACTTCACCGGTGAAGATCTGCCGGAAGGTGAAGAAGGCGAAAGTACTGAAGAAGGTGAAGGAGAATAAAAGAGGCTAAAGTGCCTCTTTTTTGAGAAGAATATGGAAAAGAATGAAGTATTAAAGGGTATTGCAGAAGGATATACAGAAGAAGGACTGGCTGTTGTGAAAGTTGACGGCTTTGTCTTTTTTGTGCCCGGTCTGATCATCGGTGAAGAAGCGGAAATCTCTGTCACAAAGATGAAAAAGAATTACGGTTTTGCAAGGATTGTCAATATTACAAAACCATCCGTTCACCGTATTACGCCAAAGTGCGGTGTCTATCGGCTTTGCGGAGGCTGTCAGCTTCAGCATATGGATGAAGAAGCACAAAAGTATTACAAAGAAGATAAAGTCAGAAACTGTTTCCGGCAGAATGCAGATATGGAAATTGATCTGTTGCCGATTCTTACCGCAGAAAATAAACTGAATTACAGAAATAAAGTACAAATCCCTGTGCAGGTAAACAACGGCAGAGTTGAGATGGGATTTTATCAGAATCATACCAACAAAGTCATTGATTATGAAAAATGTTATGTACAATCGGCATTATCCAACGCAATCAGTGCATTCCTTAAGGAGGAATTCACCAAACATAAAAATGCCAAGCATATACGCCATGTGTTAATTAAGCATGCCCATAAGACCAATGAAGTCATGGTATGCCTGGTGGTAAGAAAATATCCGTTCTTTCATTGTGATGAATTGCAGAAAAACTTAATCAGCGCATTTAAAGAAATCACTTCCTACTCCGTGATCATCAACAACAATGAAGACAACGTTATCCTGGACGGACCGGAGAAGCTGTTGTACGGAAAACCGTATATTGAGGAAGAATTGCTGGGAATGAGATTCAGAATCAGTGCCAAATCCTTCTATCAGATTAATCCGTATGCGACAGAACTTCTATATCAGACCGCAATTGACTATGCAAAACTGACCGGTAAAGAAACGGTTATTGATCTGTATTGCGGTACCGGTACAATCGGCATACTGGCAGCAAGAAAAGCGAAAAAAGTATACGGGATTGAAATTGTTGAAGATGCAATTATCAATGCCAGGAAGAATGCGGAAATAAACAATATCAGCAATATCGACTTTGTCTGTACGGATGCTTCAAAGGGTGCCCAATCCATCATCCGTTCGAAAATCAAACCGGAAGTGATTATTGTTGATCCGCCGAGAAAAGGATGTTCAAAAGATACAATTGATGCGATGCTGAAGATTCATCCTGAAAGGATCGTTTATGTATCCTGTGATCCTGCCACACTGGCAAGAGATGTTAAAATTCTAGCCGATAACGGCTATCAGCTTCAGCAGGTTCAGCCTGTAGATATGTTTCCGCAGACTGTTGCGGTAGAAAATGTAGCTTTGCTTGAAAAAAAGAACTATGAACAAGATGAATAAGACAACAGGGAGGTTTTACAATGAAAGATAAAAAGAATTTATTACAGATTATTATTGCTTTTATAGCAGGTGTACTTGTTACGGCTCTGTTTTTCACAACAACAGGAAGAGCAGCACCTTCACAACAGACAGTCAATCCGGCAAGCGGAAGAAATATCAATGTTGCGGAAGTATTTCCATCCTGGAATCAGGACAGTGCATCCTTAAAAGAACTGATCGATTTTGTGGCAGACTGTACGGATGAATCAGGTTCCGCATATCTTGAACCGGCAGACCGTATCGCTGTCTTTGATATGGACGGTACCATTCTTTGCGAGAAAGCACCTGTCTATATTGACTACTGTCTGACCATGTACCGTGTACTGGATGATCCGGATTATAAAGCTTCAGATGAAGAGATCAACGCAATGGAACAGGTCCGTGAACATGCTTATACGGAAGGAAAGACATTTCATCCTGAAGGCATCACAAAAGACGACCTGGTCGCTACAGCTTTTTCAGGAATGACACCTGAAGAATTCCGTGATTATGTGGTTGATTTTGCAGAATCTACGGATGCGGTGGGTTTTGAAGGAATGAAGTATTCAGAGTCATTTTACAAACCGATGATTGAGGTAATCGAATATCTGAAAGCCAATGATTTTGATGTCTGGATGGTTTCTGCCTGTGAACGTGAAGTCGTTCGTGCACTTGTAGAACGTTTTGATATTCCTTATGATCATGTTATTGCTACAGATGTACCGTATTATGTATCAGGTCTTGGAGAAGAAGACGCAGATGAATACAACATGGATAAAGAAGAGAAGATCCTGATTGGTTCACCACTGGATATTGTAGAGTGCGGCAAATCCGGTAAATCTACTGCAATTGCCCGTGAAATCGGAAAGCGTCCGGTACTTGCCTTTGGCAACAGCTCAGGAGATTATTCCATGCTGAACTATGCAGAAGGAAACCCTGATCATGAAGGCATGGGGTTCTTCATCGTATGTGATGATACGGTAAGAGAATACGGAAGTGATACAAAAGCTAAGGAATACTATGATGAAGTTAATTCACAAGGCTGGACATCTTTCTCTATGGCAGATGACTGGAAAACCATCTATGGTGATGGTGTGCAGAAGACACAACTGCCCGGATATGGGGAATAAGCTTTTCAATCTATACAGCAAAGCAGGTTTGAAGGAAAATGATCAACAAACCTCTCTAAAAATATGATCACTATATTTATGACTGTCAGGATATGATAAAAAAACATATGAATAAAAAGAAAAAAACATCCGTCAAATCTAATCTGAAACCTTTATTATCAGGATTATTATCTTTATCGATATTAAGCGGATGCACAAATCGGAAATACTACGATGATGTCGAAAAGAATGCTTTGGAGTATTATAAAGACAAATATCATCTGCAAGATGTGACCGTTGTCCGCTCCTATAAAGCAGGAAATAACGGATTGTTCGGCTATATTGGTGTGAAGGACAGAGCGTATGAAATGAGCGACGGAAATTCGGTATACTGGGCTGAAAGCCTGCAGAAATACTCGGACAATGCCCAAAGCAAGGAAATCACAAAAGCATTTGAAGAACAAATGCTGAATCGATTTCTTTCATCTTTCACTTATCCTTTTATCAATACTTCTTTTTCTTTAAACCGTACAAAATATGATTCTTTTGATGAATGTGTTTTTACCGCATATTATGACGGTCATATAGAGACATTTCTGAAAGAAGAACGGCCAAGTTTATCCGGTCTGACAATTGTCCTTGAGACAGACGATCAGGAATCATGTGAAAAAGAAATTACCCGTTTTTATGATTCTTTACGAGAGTATGTCAGTGGATGGAATGAAATCTATATTCTGAATGAAGGACTTGATGCATATACAAAAGAAGATTTGTATATAGATGATAAATCACTTAACGTTATTGCGAAAGCCTATCTGGATTATGAAAATAAAATAAAATGGTATCGCCAGTCCTATATTGAAATTTTTGACGGCATTTTTATGACAAGCATAAAAAAAGATTTTGTCCTGCAGGAAGGGGATATCACGCTAGTTGAAAGAGGAACCTGTGCAGACCTTCAGAAAATGCTTGATGACAGTTATTATGGGATGCCTGTTGATGCGGAAGAAAACAAGAAGGGTGGCTACATGAAAAAAGATCAGCGGCATGAGAGCCGCATAGTGATTGATGATCCCGGTCTTCCGCTGTATCAGATTCAAATGACGCAGCGTGTTCTTGATGAGCTGGATGAACGTGGATGCCTCGATATCTTCATTCTGGATCAAAGGGAAGAAGGACTGCCTTTGATGATGTATTACGGAACTTCAAGTACAGCTTCGATTTACGTGTATACCGTTTGTAAAAGGAATGAAGAAGAAGCAAGCTATACTTCCATCAGTCCGGAATACTACTATTATTTCGGAACACATCAAAGCTATCCGTATGAAGAAGAATAAGAGACATTTACGGATTATATGTAACTGTCATAAAGAAGATGAATCTGCGATAGATATTTCTGCAGAAAATCGGAGAAAGTTTTAAGGAGTAGTATTTATGAAAAAGATCATCAGAATATTTGGTATTTTGTGTATGGCTTTATGTTTGTTGGCCTGCAATACGAAGAATCAAAAAGACGCATTGACAAAAGAACAGGCACTCGAGGCTGTCAAAAATTATTGTTTTGAAACCAATCCGGAATTAAAGAATTTGACTGATTCAGAAACGACAACTATTTACTGGGATGCCACTGTCAATGAGGATCAAAAAATTGTTGTATTATACAGATCGTATACAGGTGCAGAAATTCGATTTTATATTGATCCCGTTTCCGGAGAGACATATACTACAGAACTCGTTCCGGGTATTATCGATGAAGAAAAACGCACGGATGAAAATCTGAATGTCAGAGATTATCTAGACTGACATAAATCAATATTTTTCAACAAAAACAGTTTTATTGAAGGAGTATCACATGAAGTATTTGCAGAAGCTGGGAAAATCAATCATGCTTCCTGTGGCATGCTTACCGCTATGCGGTATTCTTATGGGTATTGGATATCTGTTGTGTCCTGCATCCATGCAAGGTGGTGAAATCACGGGTCTGATACCTGCAGCAGGGCTTTTTCTTGTTAAAGCAGGAGGGGCTCTGATTGATCATATCGCATTGTTATTTGCGGTCGGTATCAGTGTAGGCATGTCCGATGATCAAAATGGTACTGCCGGTATAACCGGGCTGGTTTCCTGGCTGATCATCACTTCTTTATTGCATGTAGAATTTGTCAAAACA
>JAFYCG010000303.1 GCA_017539825.1 Solobacterium sp.
GGGAAAAACATAAAAAATTTCAAAAACAGCTGGAAGAATATCTGCATGTTCCATATGTGACACTTTTTACCAATGGACATCTTGCATTGGAAGGTATTATAGAAGCATGCGGATTTGAAAGAGGATCGGAAATTATCACCACTCCTTTTACCTTTGCATCTACAACACATGCGATTGTCAGAAGCGGGATGAAACCTGTTTTCTGTGATATTAAAAAAGATGACTTCACCATTGATGAAACAAAGATTGAGGATCTGATTACAGATAAAACAGTTGCAATTATGCCTGTTCATGTTTACGGGAAAATGTGCAATGTTGATGTGATTGATGCAATTGCAAAGAAGCATTCCTTAAAAGTTATCTATGATGCAGCACATGCATTCGGAGTAAATTATAAAGGTGTCAGTTCTGCATGCTATGGAGATGCATCCATGTTCAGTTTCCATGCCACAAAAGTGTTTAATTCAATTGAGGGCGGTGCTGTATGTTTCAAGGATCCTGAACTGTTGGAGGTTCTTGAGGATTTGAAGAACTTTGGTACAAGAGGTTCTGAAGATTGTGCGTGGGTTGGCGGAAATGCCAAGATGACAGAATTTCAGGCAGCTATGGGAATTTGTAATCTCAGGCATCTTGAAAGAGAGATCGCAAAGAGAAAAGCTGTTACAGAACGTTATAACATGCATCTGAAAGGTGTTGAAGGATTATTGATTAGTGAACCGCAAAAGGATACAGAATCCAATTATGCATATTATCCGGTGATTTTTGATGGTTTCCGGATGACACGTAATGAAGTATATGAATTATTGAAGAGATACAATATTAATACAAGAAAGTATTTTTATCCTCTCACCAGTGACCTGAGCTGTTACAAAGGAGAATTCGGAGATTCTTCCGTACTAACGCCTGTTGCCAAATATATGACAGACAGAGTATTAACTTTACCGCTGTATGCTGATTTGCCGCTTGAAGAAGTAGATCGCATTTGTGAAATTATTTTGAATAAGTAGTATTCCCCATTATGAAGGAGAAAAAATGATAAAAAAGAAAATAGTATGTGGTTTGCTTGCGGCAGCGACATTGATTTATAATCAGCCCCGCATTGATGCATATGCTGAAGAAGAAATTCAGGAAGAAATCATTCTTGAAGAGAATATAGAGGAAACCGAACAGAATTCTGAAACAGTTGAAAACGAAGAAGATGAGGTTGTTGAGGAAGAGACGGTTAATGAAGAGATCCTGAATGAGGAACCTGAGAATACTGAGACAGAAGAAGAGACAAAGAGCTATACAGTTACTTTGGAGAATTGCGAAATCATTGATGATGAAGGCAATAAGGTTGAACTGGAAAGTGCAGAAGCAGGACAGATTCTGAAACTCAGATTTGTGGCAAAGGATGCCGTGCGTGATGAATTTTCTAAGTGGACTGTTTTGACAGAAAACGGTGAAACTGTTGAAGTGGTTGATGATGCATTGGAAATGCCGGAAGCTAATATAACCGTAACTGCTGAATATGATACATATTATCAGATCAGTGTTACAAAAGCTTCTTCTTCCGTTGAAAAAGCAAAAGCAGGTGATTCTGTTACAGTAACCTTTACCGAAAATGACAGCTATCTGTTTGATGGCGGATGGACCGGTATTGACGGATTGTCCGTAAAAGATAAAACGGCAGCCCAAATCACATTCACAATGATTGAAAGTGATCTTTCCATTGAACCGAACGTGATCGATGTTACCGGAAAAGACGGCTTCATTACCGCAAACGGAAAGAAATATTATTATAAAAAGGGTGTTAAGCAGACAGGAATTAAAGTTATTGAAGGAAAGTACTATTTCTTTGATGACAGCGGTGTAATGCAGACAGGTGTTGCAAAACCTTTAAACAATAATCGTTATTATCTGTATGACATGAATGGTGTTCTGCAGAATTCCGAAGGCTGGCATAAAATCGCAGATATCTGGTATTACACAGATAAAAACGGTGCCGTAAAAACCGGCTGGCAGCAAGTCAAGAATACCTGGTACTATTTCAACAGTAAAGGTGAAATGCAGACAGGTTTTCAGAAAATTAACGGAAAAACATATTATCTGAGAGCATCCGGAGCTATGCAGACCGGATGGGCTGAGATCAATAAAAAATGGTACTTCTTCAAAGACTCCGGTGCTATGGTAACGGGCTGGCTGAAAAGAGGGGAATATACCTGGTATTACATGAAGAGCGATGGCTCTATGGCAACCGGCTGGCAGAAAATCAACAATAAATGGTATTACATGTTGAGTTCCGGAAAAATGGCAATCGGCTGGGTTCAGGTCAACAACAAGTGGTATTTCCTGAAGGATTCGGGTGCAATGGCAACCGGCTGGCTGAAAAGGGGAACAAATACCTGGTATTATCTGAAGGATTCCGGTGCAATGGCAACCGGCTGGTTAAAACTTCCGGATGCATGGTATTACTTCAGGGATTCCGGTGTGATGGTCAGTGATACATCCTATGCGATTAAAGGCAAAATTTATGAGTTTGCGATCGGCGGACAATGGATTGATTATGACTATTATCGTTCACAAGCCAGACCATATTACCTGAAGGTAAACCGCGCATTAAACACAATGACGGTTTATGCGAAGGATTATCAGGGAAATCCGGTTATTCCGATTAAGGCAATTCGCGTTTCTACCGCAATTGAGCCAAGTAATACGCCGTTGGGTGTTTCTCAAATCGGCAAAAAATACCGCTGGTATTACTACAAGGAAGATGAATGCTGGCTGCAGTATGTTTCCTTCTTCGCAAATGGTGTAAGAATGATCCATTCGATAGCTTACTGGGAAGATGACCCCAGCACATTGATTGAAGGCGAGTATCATAAACTTGGTGGCGTTGCGTCTCATGGCTGTATCCGTATGACAGTTATCAATGCAAAGTGGGTATATGACAACTGTCTGGGTGGAACAAAGATTGAAGTATATGACAACTGGGGTAATCCGGGTCCTCTTGGCAAGCCTGAAGTACCCGACATTTGGGATGGAACAGGCTGGGATCCGACAGATCCTGATCCGGGAAATCCTTACAATTAATTGTTTTGAAAGGTGGAGTTGTCATGAATCCACCTTTTCTATAATCCTTTGAATCTTCAGAAAGAATTAAGAAGTCTTTTGTTGAACAGGAAAATCCATGATTGTACAATTGTTCTTAGCATAATCCAGGGGGGAATATGTAAAATGAAAAAACAAATCTTAATTATTTTGTTGTGTTTTTGTTGCGGGTGTGTAATAAAATCACAGGAGCAAAAGGAAGCAGAGGAACTTTTTCATATACCGGAAGGAAAAGATTCGGCAGTAGAGTTATATCAGGAATCGGGAAAGATATATTATCAGCAGGATGGCATACTGCAAAAGGGAGAAATACTGATAAAAGATAAGAAATTTGCATTTGCGGAAACGGGAGAATATTTAACGGAGAATTATGAAAATGTAAATATTCTGTTCGTGGATAAGGAGCTGAGTAAAAACTGGGTTCATTTATATGAGATGTTTGAAGAACAGAATTGCAATGTTTTCTTTCTTGATCATGCGGACTTTGACATAGATACATATGATGCTCTGGTGCTGGGCGGCGGATATGATATCGATCCCTCCTTTTACGGAGAAGAAAACAAAGGATCTGAAGATGTTGACCGTGAAGAAGATGAATTACAGTTTGCGGCAATTGATAAATTTGTTGAAGCAAGAAAACCTATACTTGGCATATGCCGGGGAGCACAGTTGCTGAATGTGTATTTCGGAGGCTCATTATACCAGGATATTCCGGATCATATGGGTGTTTATCATGAACTCAAGGTAAAGAAGAATACATTTTTCAGCGAAGTCTTACAAACAGGAGATAAAGGCTTCTGTTCACACCATCAGACAGTGCATAAATTAGGCAAGGGCTTAATGGCCGCACAGAAAACAAAAAAAGGCGGTGTGATTGAAGCGATTGAACATAGATATCTTCCTATATACGGAGGGCAATGGCATCCTGAGGAAATGGAAAAGGGTGAAGATATCATCAGATTATTTCTCAAAGAAGTAAATATAAACAGATTGATTTTAGCAGTCAGAAGATAAAAGGAGAGGGTATGCAGCACAGGCTTGTAGTAGTAGGGTCATTGGTAGAAAATATCAGACTTGTTAAAGAAGCAAAGGAAAGAGGATATTACACGATTGTATGTGACGGATATGATTTCGGTACTGCCAAGAAAATGGCAGATAAAACATACACGATTGATGTCAGGGATACAGATGCCATTGCGGAAATGTGCATCAAGGAACAGGCAGATGGAATCATAGGCTCTTTTTCAGATCTGATTTTTGAGAAGATTACCGAAACAGCACCAAAGGCAAATCTTAAATGGTATTGCACACCGGAACAGTTGAAATACTATCGTGATAAAAATGAAGCAAAGAAACTGATGGAAAGAATCGGCATTCGTGTACCGAAACACATTGTGATTCATTCGGATGATAATACAGAGCTTTTAAAGGATTTCTGTTTTCCGCTGGTTATCAAACCTGTCAGCGGATGGGGTTCCAGAGGAATATATGTCGTGCATGATATGGAAGAATTGATCAGACGAAAGCCGGATGTTTTACAATATGCAAAAACAGATGAAATAGAAGTGGAAGAATACAGTCATGGTCATGAGCACAATGTTTTATCCTGGCTTGTAGATGGTAAAGTTCATATTATCGGCATAGCCAACAGAGAAAAAACACAAATGGAAAAAGATCATATACCATGTCTGAGCAGGATTGTGTATCCGGCAAATGATTATGATCAGATCTATGATGAAACAAGAGAAACATTGCAGAAGTTTGCTGATGCAACAGGCCAGAAAAGCGGTCCGTTATGCATGCAGTTTTTCTACAATGAACATGGAGTCGAAGTTTGTGAAATCGCCGGAAGAATCCTGGCATATGAACATGTGCTTGCGATGGAGTTCAGCAACATTGATGTTGTAAAACTGCTGCTGGATTATGTATATGATGAGGATCATATCCCTGTTTATCTGCAACAGGCAGTCCCAAATAAAAACGTCCATTGTACAGGAATCTATTATCTTTGCAACAATGGTGAAAAGATCAAAGATATGCAAAGCATTTATGACATTGCGAAGGATCCTCATATATTCCATACAGAATATTTCTATAAAGAAGGGGATACAATCGATAACGACAGTTATCGTTCCTATTTTGCTTACTATTATCTGAAGGCTGATTCCAGGAAGGAACTGGATGATCTTTCTGATTACATCTATCAGAATGCCACCGTTAAAAACGATAAAGATGAAGAAATACTATATCAGTTTGCGCTGGAACAATACTGATTTTGTTACTATAGAATGATCAATTATCTGTTCAAACAGCTACATAAATGATAAGATATTATTTGGATTTACAACTAATCCGGTTTTTGTTGTACATCCGGAAGGGGAGAACTATGAAGTTTACTGGGAGAATTTGTGCATTATTATCAATATCAATGCTCATCTGCGGTATGCCGATTAATGTTTATGCAGAAGAAACAGTTTCGGGAGATTTAGAAGAAACTGTTTTTGAAACGGTTGATAATAAAGTTTTATACAGTGGAGAGGAAGAGGCTGAAAAATATGGCATTACACTGGAGAACTGCATCATTGTTGATGAAGATGGTAATGCACTTGAAAGCACGGAAGCAGAAAAAGGAAGTACAGTTTATTTGCAATTTGCCCCGGCTGATGAAGAAAGGGATGTATTCACCAAGTGGAATGTGACGACAGAAAGCAATGCAGAAGTGACGGTAACAGATGATTCTTTTGTCATGCCGGCTGAAGCGGTAAAGGCAGTTGCAGAGTATGAGAAATATCTTCTGGTTACTGTAACAGATGGAACAGCAGATCCAAACAAAGCCAAAGAAGGAGAAACTGTTTCTATTGCGGTTCGTGAATTAAATGTGGATGAAACATTTGGCGGATGGACTGCAAATACTGAAGGCATAACCATTGCTGACACAAGTGCTGCAAATACAAGTTTTATCATGCCTGCAGGCGATGCAGAAGTTGCTGCACAGATTATTGTTGATACGAATTATACCGGATTTAAAACCATTGACGGAAAAACATATTACCTGAATAAAGGTGAAAAGGTTATCGGACCTCACTATATTGCCGAAAAGAAAGAAACATATTATCTGGATGGCAATGGCGTATTAAAGACGGGTTTGCAAAGTTACTGGTCAAAACTGTATTATGCAAATGAGGAAGGTATTCTTCAGACCGGCTGGCAGCAGATCGATAGTAATTGGTATTATTTCGGGAAGGACTTTATCGCTAAAAAGGGAATCCAGAAAATAAATGATAAATATTATTATTTCGATAACAACTGTGTCATGCAGACAGGTGTTCAGAAACCGTATGGAAACAGTACACAGTATCTGTATGGCAATGGCGGTGCATTGCAAAATACCGAAGGATGGCATAAAGTCAATGATCTCTGGTACTACACAAATAAAAACGGGGTTGTAAAGACCGGCTGGCAGAAAATAAAAGACAGATGGTATTATTTCAACAATAAAGGTGAGATGCAGACAGGTTTTCAGACCATCAATAAGAAGAAGTATTATTTTGGCGGAAGCAATGATGGAAAAATGAAACACGGCTGGTATGAGATTGATAATCAGTGGTACTATTTCGGTGCTACGAATAATGATGGTGTCATGAAAACCGGCTGGCAGAAGATCAATAATAAATGGTACTACATGAACAATAAGGGTATCATGCAGAC
>JAFYCG010000304.1 GCA_017539825.1 Solobacterium sp.
CGCTTCATCATTTGCCGAATACCATCCTTCACTGATGATGCCGTTCGGATCCACTTCGATTACATTCAGGATGTTATCCTGTACATTGGTAACAATTGCACTGTGGTCTGCTTTTCCATCCTGGTCATAGTCAAGGTAGATGATATCTCCGCTGTCTACAATGCCATTAGGCATGCTGAATTCGGAAAGCCTGCTTTCCGGAATCCCTGCCGCATTCAATACCACAGAAAGGAACATCTCATCATCTTTCCTCTCCGTCAGTAATCCATTGGTTCCGAATACTTCACTGAACCTGGATGCAGGTGTTCCCTTCTGGCTCTGTGCTACTGTGACAATATCCCTGCACCACTCACCGGTTAATTCAAGATCCCTGATCTTCCTTAACCATTCCTCTTTGCTTTCGTTCTGATATACAGTTCCTCTTGTAGTGGTTTCTGCTGTATTCCCTCTTTCATCCACTGCTGTAAGCCTGATACTGAAGTCGCCTGCTGTTTCAGGCGTCCATGCAATGCTTCCTTCTTCATTGTCAAGGATACCTGTTTCCAGTTCTTCGCCATTCAGGATGATGGTATAGGAAATGGATGATGCATGGCTTGTACGGTAATCAAAGATCACTTCATGCATCGGTTCTGTTGCGGCCGGTGATGCATTGAGATATTCAATGGTCACAGGGTCATAGTATTCCACTGCTTCCGTGATCTCTTCCTGTGGTTCTTCCGTTACGACAGGTGAAAGGTCAATCTCTTCATGATCAACATGAATGCTTTCTTCTACCACCTCTGCAGCCGGTGTCACACTGACAGGAGCAGTTTCCTGCTGTACCGGCAGTTCCGGCCTGTTCATGATGTAATCGGGTGTATCGTTTTCTTCATCATCCTGTACCGGTTCTGATACAGGTGTATTCTCAGGAACCGGTTCTGTATTGACGGTTTCATTTGTTTCATTGGCTGCAATCTCATTTGAGACAGGATTCACTGAATTCTGGGGTTCCTGTGCATACTCTTCCGGATGGTCAATACGGTTGAATTCTTCCAGTACTTCTGCATCAGGAAGAGGTTTATTCACTGATGGCTCAGGCGTAGGAACAATCTCAACATTGTCAGTCACGGCATGTGAGGCTGTCTCAACAATCACCTGTTCAGGTGCTGTTGAGGAAGCCGGTGAGAACAGTTCAATCAGGGACACGAAATGCCCATTGCTTTCGGATTCAAAGCATTGGGCGTTATGGACATGGCCATGCATGCCGCAGACAAGGACATAGTCAAAGCAGTTCTCATCATGGACGTGATCAGGATCACTGTTCTGGCACACCAGCTTGCGGTAATAACAGCTGGCTGTATGCTTATGTTCTACATAGCCGCAGCTTGGGGCTATGTTTGTTGCATCTGCTTTCTGCACCATGCTCAATGAAACCGATAACATGACCAAAAGCGATAATGAAATGGATGCCGTTGTAATCATCTTCTTCAGATGCTGCCTGGCAGTATACTTCTCTGCCCTTTGAGATAGTTTCCTATCCATAAATCCTCCCCTTTTTTGTCACTTATCCAGTACTAAACAGGTACTGGCGGTCTGTGACAATTCCGATTAACGGTAATCACTTTTCAATAACCGTATACGCTTTTTGAAAGCCTCCTAAATTCCGCACAACAAAAAGCATATTCATTCACACTTATGTATTATAGCATTAATATTAATGTTAATAATTATTATATTTCAGATGGGTTTTGACAATCGTGCCAGTCTGTCAAACGTTCAAGCCCGATGTATATAAATTTCTATATATTACATTTTGCCGCATTTAGTCATGCATTTTGCATTTTCAATGATTGATGTCTCATTATTATCTATGGTTTTACATGATTGATATACAAATGACACAGTTCAGAAGTTCTCTATTAAGACTCCTGTTCATCTTTGCAAAAGCAGAAATCACGCAGAACAGCTGTCAAATCAACATGGCTTTGACTCACTAGCGCAGGGTGTCCACTCTACAATAATTCCCGGAAGCGTGCTCTGCTTCTCGAAAAACCTGAATTCTGAAATCCGCATGAAACGCCTTGCCAGCATTATGGATGATATTTTGCATCCAGCATGATGATTAACGAATATCCAGAATTGGAAAGACACCATTGGCAATACCGTGCCAGACAGTGCAGATGCCAACAGAAAAAGAGAACGCCCGCAGGCTGTTCTCTTCAGTAAATATTGATTACAGTAATATGCTTCACTTTATACCGTTGTCTTCCGAAAGATCATCATGCCTATTCCGGCAAGACAGATCAGAAGCAGACCGCAGAAGTGAAGTAAGGCAGTACCGCTTCCGCCGGTGGAAGGCAATTCATACCCTGAACTGTTGGCTACTGTAATCATAAATACGCCATCAGTTTCCACTGCATTCGTCATGGCTTTGCCATACATCACACCTGAATCCGAAATGTTGATTACAATAGCTTCATCCAGAATTTTATAACCTGTTTTCGTTGTGATTTCCTTCAGATAATACACACCCTTGGCAAAAGTTCCGAGAGGAAGTTTTCCCTCCGCATCTGTCGTCAGCACAGCTGCATGCTC
>JAFYCG010000305.1 GCA_017539825.1 Solobacterium sp.
AATCTCCGCCCGGGTAGATTTCTTCAAGTGAAGCTTTTACTGTAGCGAGCTGATTTTCAGCGATAATCGGTGCCGTTAAAGCGTTGACTGCAGATAATGCCAGACCGCAAACAGCACACAATATGCCCAGAAGCAGCATCTTGTATACGGATGAATTCTTATCCATGTTCTTCATATGCATGCCTCCTTATTCCCCGGCCATGGTCAAAGCTTCATATACCATGGCTCGTAATGATGTACTTGTAAAACTTGCACCGGATGTGCTGTCAATCGCAGAACTTGTTGTAGCACCTGCATATCTTGCCAGCTCGCCTTCAGCAGTCGCCATATCACCTACACCCGGTGTGTCATTAAATGCAGTGACTTCAATGGATTTAACCGCACCGTTTTCAATTGTAACGGTAGCTTCATTTACACCTTCAAATCCCTTTGCGCTGCAGGCATAAACACCGTTGCCCTGATCCGTACAGGAAACATTTGTTGAAGAGAAATCTTCAGACGATAATGCAGAAGCCGGAGCGGAAGATGAAGCAACAACCGGTGTCTTTCCTTCCAGGAATGCACCGACAAGGATTGCGACCAAAGTGCATACAACACCGGCAATGATAACTTCATTACGGATCTGTTTTGCTTCTTTGATCTGGTTTCCTTTAATCATCTTGTCAATTGCAGGTGTCAGCATGTTCATCAGCAATACGGAATATAATGCACCATCCGGAAGATTTGCTTTCCAGCGGATGATTAATGTCAATGCTGCTGCACCGAATGCGAAGATCATTCTTCCCGGAATGGTAATCGGTGTCGTAACCGGATCAGTCATCATGAAGATGCCGCAGAACAGGACACCGCCTGTAATCAGGTTGAAGATTGCAAACCACAATCCTTCGCCATGAATCAGACCTACAACCAGTGAGATACAGAAGATGCTGAGGATATAGGTAACTGTCAGATGCCAGTCAATATCCTTCTTCCACATCATGTATGCACCACAGATGATAATCAGAATGGCACAGGAAGCACCGATAACGGTCGGATAATTACCGATCATCATGTTTCCCAGACCGCCAAACTGCTGAATGAATTCCTCAAATACGCTGTTCTCCATGACCCAGCCATAGGAGTTCATCGCTGTCATCGGTGTTGCACCGCTGTATACATCAGCTGTGATATTAGCAGCCTTGCTTGCAGCGAAGCTGTTCATGATGATCGCTTCACCGAATGCAGCAGGGTTGAATATATTCTGGCCGAATCCACCGAATACAAGTTTGCCGAAGATGATGCAGATCACAGTTGAGATCACGATCGCATAGATGCTGACATCCAGTCTTGTAATCAGAACCATGATGATTGCTGTTACCCAGCCGAAGGAATGTCTGACTTCTGTCACAATATCCTTGGCTCCCGTCACCTTGAAGTAAGCAGCTTCCGTGACAAGCGCTGTGATAACAGCTGCAGCTGTCATCAGAATAACACGCATGCCTGTTGCAAAACCATAACGGATGGCATTGTATACAGTTGCAAATAATACGATTGAAAGCAAGCATACCGTCAGATCCCGCATGATCGAGATGGTAGACTGCTTTTGGCGGTAGTTCGGTGAAGGTTTATACGTATACTTCATTATTTTTTACCTCCTGGAGCCGCCTTGGCACGTAAGAAGCGCTTCGCCCTTCTCACACCTTCAGTGACCTCAATCTTGGATGGGCAGATGTATGTGCACATGCCGCATTCGATACAGTCATTGACACTGAGGGTTTCCAGCTCTTCGAGATCCATTCTCTTCTGGGCAAAATTGATACGTACAGGCTGTAAGCCGGAAGGACATGTCTCTGTGCATCTTCCGCAACGCAGACATTTGACTTCTTCATTCTTTATATTCTTCAATACAGTCAGTCCGTTGTTCTGCGGTGCAATAACGAACTGATCATTCGGGATGGCTTTTCCCATCATCGGTCCGCCTGCTACCAGCAATACATCTTCCATGTTCTCCACAAAGCCACCGCATGCATCAATGATTTCATGAGCCTTTGTACCGATCGGAACCAGCACATTCTGCGGATTTTTGATCGCATCACCGGATACTGTAACATACTTGTGGGTGATCGGCATTCCGTTATCAATTGCATTGCCGAGTGCAATTGCAGTTGAAGCATTATTCAGAATACATCCTGCTTCAATCGGAAGCATTCCGTAACGCTTTCCAGTCAACTGGAATACGAGTGTTCTTTCCCAACCCATCGGATACAGGTTCGGTACTGTACGAACTTCAATCGGTGTACCCGCAAATGTTTCCTTCAAAGCGGCAATCTGATCAACTTTGTCCTCTTTGATGGCTACACATCCCTTTGCAGCTTTACTGAGTTTGAATAAAGCCAGTGTACCGGTCTTTAACAAAGAGATGTTTTCTTCAATGTTCTTGTAATCTGCTGTCAGATACGGTTCGCATTCCACCGCATTGACAATAAACAGATCAACATTCTCGGGTTTCAGATATTTGACATAAGTTGGGAAACCGGCTCCGCCGAGACCGAGCATGCCTGCATTCTTGACGAAGTCAAGCACCTCCTCCCAGGAAGCTTTTTCGTAATCAAATGGCTCAAAAGCCCTGACCGTTGTGTTTTTATGATCATTCTGAATACGCAGGTGCTCAGCTTGGGTCATACCCGAGGTCATAAATTTCTCTATCGCAGTAACGGTTCCGGATACTGGAGAGAATAGCGGAAGAAAGAAACGGTCATTTCTTTCCGCTATTTTTGTACCGATTTTCACTTCATCACCGATATTGACAACAGCCTTGCAAGGGGCATTGCCGTTTGTCAATGGAATCCATACAACATCCGGATCTATCGTTTTCAAAACGGGTTTTGTCAACGTTAAATCCTTATGCCCATCTAAGTGATGACGCATCGGTCCTGTTAGTAATGACATAATTCTGTGATCCTTTCCTCTTAAAGCATATTAGATTATATCATTTTTTTATCAATATAACTATGGTTTATGGTATACTTCAATCATTATGAGAACAAAAATAACAACATTGATGCTGATGGCATCTCTTATCCTGAGCGGTTGCTCCGCTGCAGGATCGGATTCTGTTTCCGAACAGAATTCTTCGACAAAAGAACTCTTATCCTACAGTAACCTTTCCTATGATTCCGGTTTTGATACTGTGTATGTATATAACGAATTTGGCTATGACCATGATGCCATGGAGAAAAACTTTGAAAAAGGTGTTTCCATCTTTGCACATGCCAATGACCTGTTTGATATCTACAATGATTATGAAAATATCAGCAACCTCAAAACCATTAATGACAATGCCGGCATTCAGCCGGTTCAGGTTGAACCTGAGATTATTGATATGCTGAAAATCGCCAAGTATTTCTATGAACTTTCAAACGGGGAATTCGATATAACAATGGGTGCTTTGCTGAAGGTATGGCACCGCTACAGGGATGCCGGCATTGCTCTTAACGAAAAAGGAGAATCTGCACCGGTTCCTTCCGAAGATGAACTGAAAGCAGCATCTGCATACAAAGGCTGGGACAAAGTGGAAATCGATGAAGAAAACAATACGGTTTTTATTACCGATCCGAATGTATCCCTTGATGTAGGCGGCATAGCTAAAGGATATGCAGCTGAGGAAATCGGACAGGCACTTGAAGCGGAAGACATCGTTTATGCCACTGTCAATGCCGGCAGAAATATCCGTACAATCCACTCCAAAGCCGATGGTTCCGACTGGCGCATAGGCATACAGAATCCTTCCGGTGAAGGATCCATTGTCGTCATCAGCACAAAAGGTTCCATGTCGGTTGTTACCAGCGGAGATTATGAAAGATTCTTTGTCGGAACAGACGGAAAAAGCTATCACCATATCATCGACCCTTCAACCATGTATCCAAGTGAATATTATCATAGCGTAACCATCCTTACACCGGATTCGGCTGCAGCCGACTGCTTAAGCACCACCCTGTTTACAATGTCTGTTGCCGACGGACAGCATGTCCTGGATGAATATACAAAGCATACCGGCAATGCTGCAGCGGCTGTATGGATCATGGATCCGGCAAAAAGCCAGAATGAAGAAGGTGTCATCAGCAATGATTACTTTATCACCTGGTCCCCTTCCCTGGATGATGCAATCGAATACTAAGGAGCTTATATGGCAAAAAAGAAACTGACAATCCTTCACACCAACGACATGCACGGCGATTTCCTTCCCAAAGATATTGAAGGAAAATCAGTCGGAGGATTATCCCGTCTTTCCGGTTATGTCAAAAAAGTACGAAGCGAAGAAAAAAATACGATCTATGCAATAGCAGGAGACATGTTTCGCGGATCAATCATTGATGAGGATTATCTTGGTTTATCCACGATTGAATTAGTTAATCTTCTGCAGCCTGATGTCACAACGATCGGCAACCATGAAGTGGATTACGGGATTGCACACCTCCTCTTTCTTGAAAAATGTGCACGTTTTCCCATTATCAATGCCAATCTGTTTGTCACCCTGAATAACGCAAGACTCTTTAAACCCTATCTTCAGCTGGAAATTGACGGCATGAAGATTCTGTTCATTGGTATACTGACACAGGAAGTCCTTGCCTCCACAAAATCAGAAAAGGTCATCGGTACGTTTATCGATGTTGAAGAAGCTGCCAGGGAAGTCGGCATTATCTGTGATAATTACCGTACCAAAAATACCGACATGACCATCCTGTTAACCCATATCGGTATTGAGGAAGACCGCAGGCTTGCTTCCCTTTTAAACCCGGAATGGGGTGTGGATATGATTATCGGCGGACACAGTCACACCTTTATCGATGCACCGGAATACGTCAATAACATCCCGATTGTACAGGCCGGTACAGGCACAGGTATCATCGGAAGATTTGATCTTGTTTATGATACATGGCGCAAGAAGATTACATCTTTGGAATGGAAATGCGTACATATTGATGAAGAAACGGCAGAAAATGATGAAATCATTGATGAAATGCTGAACCGCTATAAACAGGAAACAGATTCCAAATACAAGCGTGTTATCACAACACTGGCAAGAAAACTCACCCACCCTGCCCGTAACCAGGAAACGGAAGTCGGCAATCTGTATGCGGATCTTTTACAGGACGAAAGCAGTTTTGACATCATGCTGGTGGCTTCGGGATCCTTGCGAAAAAAGGAATTCGGACCGATTGTTGAAGTACAGGATATGATGGAAAACATGCCCTTTGACGATGCCTTGCATATGCTTAAAGTAACCGGTATACAGTTCAAACAGATGGTAAAATACCTCTTAAGAGATGAAGCCTGGGAAGGTCATACGGAATTCTATCAGTTTTCCAAAGGAGTGCATATCGTTTACCGCAAAAGCACACACGAACTGGAGACATGCACCTTCAAAGGCATAGATGTTGAAGAATGCGATGCAATACTCATTGCCCTTCAGCATTATCATTTCGTCAATTTTACCGACTTCTTCGGCATTCCTTATGAGGAAGTTGAAAAGAATATGAAACCGAGAACCGTCTCCACTTCCGTATCCAATATCGTTGAAGAATACTTTTCTACCCACCCCGGCCTTGATGCCCATGTAGAAGGCAGAATTACAATTCTCGATTAACAAAAACAGATCCTCTGTACAGATGGATCTGTTGTTTTTTACAAAGGAAACAGTTAATATTAAATATATAGAACTGTGAAAGGAATATAATTATGGAAAACATTTTAATGAACAAGGAGCTGTATTTCACATATCCTGACGGATTTCATCAGATGAGTGCTGCTGAATGCAAACAGAACAATCTGAACCAGGATGGACCGGGCATCTCCATTATCGATCCCGACCGTCAC
>JAFYCG010000306.1 GCA_017539825.1 Solobacterium sp.
AGAATATACAATCTATGTTTTCTACAGGATTATGTAATATATGCATCACTGCATCTGCATATTTGTCAAATCCTTCCGGGACAGCGACTTCATACTGGGGGATTGCATTGATGCTTATGCCAAGATTCATCGCATCAAAAAGGGGTGCTGCTTTCATGGCGGCATCCCAGTCTGTCTGATTCATATTTTCCCCCTTTCTTCTGCAAACACAAAAAAGGAAACAAATGACTTGTTCCCTTTTCTTCGTTTATATCATATCACTTCTTAAATCCTTGTACCCCTTCGGGGCATAAATCAACACTTGCATACAGCGCCACCGGTGTGCCAGCTTTAGTCAAACTGGGAAGCATACAATTTGTAGTAATAGCCTTTGTTTTCCATCAGTTCATCATGTGTTCCCTGTTCGACAACATCGCCCTGATCTACTACAAGAATCTTGTCTGCATTCTGGATCGTTGACAATCGATGGGCAATCACAAAGCTTGTTTTTCCTTTCATCAAAGAACGAATGGCTTTCTGTACCTGTCTTTCGGTATTTGTGTCAACGTTACTGGTAGCTTCATCGAGAATCAGCATATTCGTGTTATACAGCATTGCTCTGGCAATGGTTAATAACTGCTTCTGTCCTTTGGAAATATTGCCGCCATCTTCATAGATGATGGTGTTATATCCGTTAGGTAAACGCATGATGTAGTTATGAATCCTAGCAGCTTTGGCAGCTTCAACAACTTCTTCCCGAGTAGCATTTTCCTTGCCGTAGGCGATGTTATCAAAGATGGTTCCTTCAAACAGCCATGTATCCTGTAACACCATCGCATAATTCTTTCTGAGACTCTTCAATGTATATGCATGATAATCTTTTTCATCCACATAGATTGTTCCTGCATCCACATCATAGAAACGCATTAACAGATTGATGATGGTTGTCTTTCCCGCACCTGTATGACCTACAATGGCAATGGTCTGTCCGGGCTTAGCTTCCAGGTTCAGATCATGCAGAATGGTTTTATCCGGAAGATAGCCGAAGGATACGTGTTCTGCCTGTACATGACCTTTGCTTTCCTGCAAAACCTCTGCACCATAAATATCCGCTGCTTCTTCTGGCTGATCCAGTAACTGAAATACTCTTTCGCTTGCCGCTAATGCACTGAAGATCTCATTGATGATATTGGAAATCTCATTGATCGGTCCGGAGAATTTACGGCTGTAAAGAACAAAGCTGGAAATCTGTCCGAGACCGACAATATTGTTCATGTACAACAAAGATCCGCCCATGCCGATTGCCGCTAAACCGAAGTTGGAAATCATACCGATTGTCGGTCCCATGCGCATACCCATGCCGTCTGCATTCTTATATGCTTCGGCAGCATCTCTGTTAATATGACTGAATTTTTCCGATACGCCCTTTTCTCTTGCATAGGCAAGAATGGTCTTCTGTCCGGTGAACATCTCTTCTGCATAACCGTTCATCGTTCCGTAAGCCCTGCTTCTTTTGGCATAAAGAGGTCTTGTGATTTTACTCATTCTTCTTGTAAACCAGATGGATACAGGTATTGTAAACAACATGCACATGACTAACGGCACAGAAATCAGGCACATCATCGTAAAACTTCCCGCAACGGTAATGGTACTTGTCAGTATTTGGATAACATCTGTAGAAAGGCTTGTCGATACAACATCTATGTCATAAGAAACACGGCTGATAATATCTCCTGCCTGGTTGCGGTCAAAATACTTAACAGGCAATCTCATGAGTTTTTCAAAGACATCTTTTCTCATGTTTTCAGCAACATGTCTTCCTACTCTTGTCATACCGATGCTGACACAGAAGGAAAGAACATTGCTGGTAACATAGGCAATTAACATGTATGTCGCATATCTTCTGACCAGAGCCATGTCAATCTGTCCGACACCCTGCCGATAGCCTGCTTCTGCAACCTCTATGGCTTTTCCGGCAAAACGGGGACCTAAAAGGTTTCCGATATTGCTTAAGATGGCACATAGAAGCAGAATCAGCACAGCCCAGTTATATTTCATCAGGTATTGAAGGATACGGCGTAATGCACCCTTCGCATCTTTTGGCTTTTCTTTTTTTCCGCCACGATCACCTTTTCCCGGCATGCTTACACCTCCTATCCCTGCATTGCACCCATCTGAATCTCATAGATTTCACGATAGGCGTCACATGTCTCTAACAACGTTGCATGGTCACCGTAACCGATGCATTTTCCGTTATCCAGAACAAGTATCTTGTCCATATTCATGACACTGGAAACACGCTGTGCAATCATGATCAGTGTTGTTTCCGGATAATACTTGTTGATGGCATTTCTCATGGCTGCATCCGTCTTGTAATCCAATGCAGATGAACTGTCGTCCAGAATTAAGATCTCCGGTTTTGCGGCAAGAGCTCTTGCGACATACAATCTTTGCTTCTGTCCGCCCGAAAGGTTGGCACCTTTAATTGCTGCCATATAATCCAGTCCTTCATCCAATGAGTCGATAAACTCTTTCGCCATGGCAGCACCTACGGCGTCATCAATGTGTTCATCTTCCAGATTTCTGCCGAAGTCGATATTCTCATGCAATGTATCCTGGAAGATCATGTCGTTTTGAAATACCGTACCGAATTTTCTTCTTAATTCCTGTTTCTGATAACTGCTGACAGGTTTCCCCTCAACCAGCACCTTTCCCTGATCAGGATCATAGAAATGCATCAGCAGATTGATGATGGTTGTCTTACCGCACCCGGTCGGTCCGATGATACCGAGACTCTCCCCTTTTTTCATCGAGAAGGTAATATCGTACAATGCCTTTTCTCTTTCTTCTCCGGCAAAATCTTCTTTATTATTGCTGCCTTTGCCATAGCTGAAATCCACATGATCAAAAACGATCATGTCATCTGTTTCCGTCTCATCTTGTGCATCAATGATCTTTGGTTTTTCTTCTTCCGTCTGCATAACCGCATAAATACGATCGGCACTGGCAGTCGCTTTGCTCATGGTCATGAAAATACGGTTTAATCCCATGACACCCATCGCAATCATGTTGAAGTAGGTTAAAAATGCAAGGATAACACCGGGTTTAATAAATCCCTGGTTGACACGATAGGAGCCATACAATACAACGACAGATAAACCGATATTCAGGAATAACTGCATTAAAGGCCCCGGTATTGCCATGACTGTTGCTGCAGAGATATCCGTCTTAGTCATATCACGGTTTGCATCGGCAAAACGCCTGATCTCATAATCTTCCTTGCTTAACGCTTTTACGACACGGATACCTGTGATGTTTTCCCTCATGATACGAACAATAACATCCAGCTTCTGCTGTACCTTTGTGTACATCGGTATACCTTTGGAAGAAACGGTAAGAATGATGACAATCAAAACCGGCAACATAATCAGCATGACCATTGCCAGATGGAAATCCATCACCATCGCAACAATAACCCCTCCGATCAGCATCATCGGTGCACGTATGCATAAGCTCTGAATTTGCTGAACCGCACTCTGTACATTGTAGCTGTCACTGGTCATTCTTGAGATTAATGATGGTAATCCGATGGAATCAAACTGTGATCCGGTTAAAGCCATTGTTTTTTCAAATAAAGCCTGACGGATTTCATAGCTGATGGTATGGGCATTGTCAATTGCCTTTCCATTAGCCGTGACATTCAGCATTCTGGTAGTAATTGCCGTCACAAACATCAGCATGCCCCAGAAGAGTACCTGTTTCAGATCATTGGTCAAGACAACATGATCAACGATATGTTCAAGGATATACGGCAGCAACAATTCACTGAGTGTCGCAAACAGCTTGATGAATATAGCGATCAGAATGACATTTTTATGTTTTCCGATGTATTCAAATATCAATTTCATCTTTTTCCTCCTCTTCTGTATATACCTTCAGCAAGAGGTTTTGCAGTTGCCTGCGCTCTTCTTTGGTGAGAGCGGAGAAAGCAATTTCATCCTTTGTGTCCCGGTATTTCCGATTTGCCGTCTTTCCTTCTTCGGTAATACGCACAACTTTTTTTCTTCTGTCATGTTCGCTTTTCTGCCGGACAATGTATCCTTTCTTTTCCAGTTTCAGAATGGTTTCGGATAAGCTTCCCGCCTGGATCTGCAGCATGTCCTGTAATTCTTTCTGTGTGACTTCTTCCTGCCCTTCCAGAATTCTCAGGATCCTCTGTTGCGCATAGCTTCCATGATTACGACTATGCAGTTTGCGTGTCACATGGAAATATAATGACAACAAGGATCCGTCATATGTTTTTTCTTTGTTTATGTCTTTTTCTTTCATACTTTCCCCGTTTCAAGCAAGTATAATATTACAGGATTTCCCCAATATCTTCAAGGTACCTAAATATTTTGAACGTATGAAAATCTATACAATTGAAATCTTCTGTATGAAATTGTCTGTCGGACAGAAAAAAAGCCTGTATCAATTTTACAGACTTTTCTTGTTTCTGCGGATGGATGCCATGCGATTGAGATCCCCGTACTGAAGGTTTTGATCAATAGCTGCAATAATTCTTTCTTTTCTCTTCAGAAAATGCGGACCGGAGAGATTTACACCGATGGTATGGTGGGTATTGAAATAACAATCGCACTCCAGATTCTCCACAAAGGTTTTTAATTCCTGTAACATCTCTTCTTCTGTCAGCGGATCAAATTCTCCTCTTTGTGCTTCTTCCAATAATGGTGTTCCGGGAAACAAAGTTAATCCGCCTGTACCTACAAGCATCGGCTTGCATTGGCTGAAGATTTTTGCAGAATTTACCGCATGTTCATGGCTGTGTTCTCTTCCTGCAACACCGTTTAAGAATGTCATCCAGTAATCAATGCCTGCTTCTTCCAGCTTATGGCATTGTTCAAGAATATCCGATGCATGATAGCCCTTGTTGATTCTGTCCAAAGTCCAATCATCCCCGCTTTCAATACCGAGTGAAATTTCACGCATGCCCAGCTCTCTGAGTTTTTTAAGCTGTTCTACGGTTTTGTTCTGTATATCGGTGACACGTGTACATAAGTAAATCTTTTCCATTTTCGGAAGATATTGATGAATCATCTCAAAAATGGGTAATAATTTTTCAAATGACGGTGCAAGAGGATTTGCACTTAGCAACTGTATTGTTCTTGCCTCAGGGAAAATTTCACTCAATTCCTTCAGATCTTCTTCAATCCATTCCAAGGGTTGCATATGAAACGGTACATCCTTGTACATTGTACAGAATTTGCAACGGTTATGCGTGCATCCCTGTGTAATCTGTAATAACGGAAATGTCGGCCAGTATGGATTTCTGTAAACAGTACCTGTAAAATGCATTGTTTTCCTCCTTATAATTCAAACACAAATTCTTCGATCGGCTTTCTGCGATAATGCCATGCATTGGCTTTCGCCTTTTCATTTGGATATCCCAGTCCTAACATCATGACCGGAATCATGTATTCCGGAAGTTCAAAAGTATCTACGACTGTTTTGGAATCAAATCCCCGGATCCAGATGGTATGAATACCAAGTTCTTCCGCTTCATACATCATGGTTGTCGCTGCAATAGAAGCATCCTGCTCACCGGAATTATAATTGTGGTAATATCTGTCATCCGGATTGGTCCACACCTCTCTTGCGTCGTAACATACCAGTATCATTATGGGAACATTGTAATGGAAATGCGTAACTGTTTTTAACTTTGCCAGTCCCTCTTCACTGCGAATCAGGAAAAATTTCTGCGGCTGGTAGTTACATGCGGTAGGAACAATCCTTCCTGCCTCTAAAATAAGATCCAGCTTCTCCTGTTCCACCGGTTTTGTATCAAAGTATCTTTCTGAATACCTGTTTTTTGCAAGTTCTAAAAAATTCATATCTTTCTCCTTCTGACAGAAGCAATCTTACAATACTTCTGCATATTGATGTATTTACAGAATGCTATTTATGATAAAATTTCTTACAGAAATGATGTTTTGTAAGAAATGAGGGAAATCATGGCAGAACGCACAAAAATCTGGATTGCAGAAACAATGAAGAAACTGCTTGTCCATAAAAGCATTGCACAGATAAGGGTTACGGAAATATGCAAAGAAGCACAAATAGAACGGCCGACTTTCTATTATCACTTTCAGGACAAGTATGACCTGATGGCCTGGATCTTTTTCAGGTCTGCATTTGAAACAGATGTTCTTTCGGTTGCATCTGCAGCTGCAGGCTTAAATCAGATGCGAAAAGATTTTATTTTCTATAAGCGTGCATATGAGGATCATTCCCAGAATCCGATGTGGTCGTATATGCTGGAATATTTTGTCAAAGAATATACGGAGATAGCCAAAGAAAAGCTGCATACCGATATTCTCGATACACAGCTTGCTTACAGTATTCGTCTGTACTGTTACGGGACACTCGGCATGACAAGGGAATGGCTGTTAACCGACAACATCACCCCTGCAGAAACCGCAGTGACGATGATGTTTTCCTCCATGCCGGAATCTCTTAAAAGAATCTATTTCTGATTTTTCATTTTCACCGGAATCCAGATTGCACAGTGATAATCCGGATCCTTCGTATTGCCGTGAATGGTGTCATACCATTCCACATTCATATTTCCGGATAATTCATATTCCGGATTACCCGGCAGCCACTCTTTGAAAATACGGGTATTCAGGCTCTGTAATGTATTGGGAATCGGTCCATAGCAGTCAAATACAGCCCATTCACAATTCGGAAATGTATATGTAACCATACCTTCAGGGACTTCTCCGCCTGTATATTTTCCGGCAATCAGATAACGGAACTTTCCTTCTCCGAGATCATCGATGCATATGCCGTATTCACCGATACCGTTATCCACAATTGCCTGTTCATACGGATTGGAAGGCTTGTTTCCGGCATAAACATTCTTTGCATATTTATCAATAATCTCATCCCAGAATACAGGTATCTTCTGATACGCTTCCTCACTTGTAAATACTTTTTGAAATCCGATTACCGTAAAACCGAACATATTTTTAACCTTGTACTCCATCTGGTCACCTCCATGTACAACAATTTTGACACTTAACGGAAGAAAAGCTTTCATGGGAATCTGATCATTTCGGATCTGTGTAGGTGTTCCGCCATGAAATCTGCTGAATGCTTTGGCAAAGCTTTCCGGTGTTTCATACCCGTATTTCAAAGCAATATCAATGATTTTTGAATCTGTTTCTTTCAGATTCTTCGCTGCTTCATACAGTCTTCTGTTTCGCAGATATTCCGAAATACCGTAACCGGTAATTGCAGAAAAACCTCTCTGCAGGAAAAAGAATGACATGTTCACTTCATCGGCGACATCCTGCGCACTGATATCATCGAGAAGATGTTCTTCCATATAACCGATTGCTTTTCTGATACTTGCCAGCCATTCCATTTTCTTTCTCCTTTTGTATCTGTAATTATAATATCTGTTCTGCCGGAATAATACCTGTCATTTTGTGTTTAGATTTGTCTTTCAGGAAATGCTCTTTATAATGCGTAAAAAACTGTAATTTGTCATATGAATTATCCTCCTGCTATTTACTTACTATGCTTATTTATATGGTAGAATAAATATGTTTGCATATACATTGTTTATTTGTATACATTTTTCAAGATTTATTGATGCGGAGGTTTTATATGGATACAAAGGGAATTATTCTAAACGCTGTTGTACAGCTCGTCAGTAAAAAAGGCATTTCCAATGTCACTGTACAGGATATTATTGAACAGGCATCGGTATCCAGAAGAACCTTTTACAAGTATTACACGGACAAATATGATGCGATGAATTCCTATTTCTCCTGGGAAATTGAAAAAAGCATCAAAAATAAATTCAACGGAAAGAACTGGGAGGAAATCGCAATAGATATCGGTATCCTTCTCAGAGATCATGCCAACTACTTTTCGGAGGTAGCACATATGAACAGTCTTGATTCATTTTATCATTATCTTCGTCTCTGGGCGGAAGATACATATACTTCCTTTTACATGAAAAATACAGGCAAAGACAGATTGAACGAGGAAGAGGAAATACTGATATCCTTTTATGCGATCGGAAATCTGATCTATGTGGAAAAGATACTCAAAGAACCCGATAAATACAAAAAGGATTCTGTTATTCGGGATTTTATCAGAATGGCACTCAAAAATGTGCCTGAAATCTACTATACAATTCTGTGACTTTCCCCTGCAGATCTTAATAATATCTCAAAGATTCTCCGATTCTGAAGAAGTATAATAAAAACGGTTCTGAAAGGAGGAAAACGCATATGAGAGTAGTACTCAATCTTCTGTGGATGCTCTGCGGCGGTCTGCTCAGCTCATTGGGATGGCTGATATTCGGGTGTCTCTGGTGTGTGACGATTATAGGACTACCGGTTGGGCTTCAATGTTTCAAGCTCAGCAGCATGTCCCTGAATCCGTTCGGAAAAGAAACCATTACCACAAATATCGGTGCCGTATCGTTTCTGATGAATGTTGCATGGTTTGTCCTAGGCGGACTTGAACTGGCACTGTTAAACTTCATGATCGGTTTTGTCTTATGTATCACGATTATCGGCATTCCTTTTGGCAAACAGTTTTTCAAAATAGCAGGACTGTCTTTGCATCCTTTTGGAATTCAGGTAATACGAACACATGTATTTTAGTAAAAACAAGCTGTCAAAGCTTGTTTTCATTTGGTCATGCTTACTTATCTTGTGAATCCAGCAGCATGGTTTTTCCTTCTCTTCCATATTGATTCAATGCCTGCCAGATCGTATTATAATCCCCCTGATCATAGGCATCCTGATAGGTATTCAGAAACCATTCTGTTACATCTTCTCCTGTTTCCCTGTCACGGATGATTTCTGTTTCTATTGCATCATCGCTGATCTGGTATGTTCCCCGGTACGTAAACCAGCGGTCTATCTCAAATATAATGCCTTCATCCGTTTCTTTCACATCTTCATATTCTTTGATAAAGTCGTAGATTTTTTCATCTGCAATCCAGACCCCATAGCTTGGTTCATCGATATAAATTGTATTGCCATCCTTATAGACATAGATATACGTGTCTGTAATACTATCCATCCAGTCACCATAAGAAAAGGCGATCTCATAATAGGTATCCGTATACGGTGTTGTTTCCAATAAGGAATATGTACCTGTCGGTTTATACGATTTCAATAAGCGAATCAATTGATCAATGTATGCCTCATCTCTGACATTGTAATCATAATTATAAGTATCTTCAGGAAGAATTCTCACTCGTGTAACAGGCTCATTCCGCAGATAAATTGTATCTTCATACGGGTGAAAATATAAGACCTTATACCAGAACAGGAAAAGGACAAATACGGATATCAGCATTGTCAGACTGGATAAGACAGTTCCGGTGATCATGATAGATTTGCGATGTTTTTCATGCTTAACCGCAATCATACGAATGATATTCTGTATGATCAGCCATAATACTATCAGACATATAAACGCAAAGATTCCCCTTAACCAGCCATGGGGGTTTTCTGTATTACGGCGTATATCTGCCCTGTAGGAACCGGCTCCTCCGCCCAGGACAAACAATACCATCATGATGACCGCAAGTACTTTATTTCCTTTTTTATGCCTGATATTGGGGAAGAATAACGGAAAGAAAAACTGCCATCTGCCCCATTCATCAATCAGAAGATCTTTACTGTAGGAAAGAATATCTTCTTTTAATGTTGAGAAGTGTTTCCCCTGGTTTTCTATTTCTTCAATCTGTTTCAGATATTTATCTGCATCCAATGTATCGATATTTACTTCATTGTTTAAAGCATCCCGGCATAACAGAACAGATCCCTGGAAGGAATCAATCTGATTCTGTAATGTATTTTCAGCATTCTCAATGGCTTCATGCAAAGAAATTTCTTTTTGAAACACCCTATTGATCTCTGCAACAGGAACACCCATTTTCCGCAAGACAATAATTTTCTTCAGTTGTTCGATATCTGCTTCTTCATAATGCCTGTAGCCGTTTTTATCCCTTTTGGGAGATAACAGTCCCTGAGACTCATAGTAGCGGATATTATCTTTGGAGATGCCGAGTATTTTTTCCAGTTCGTTAATTCTCATCGTTTCTGCCCTCCTATACCTTTACAATACAGGTTGAAGTTACCCCAAGGTCAAGTCAAAACCTTATTTTCATAATCATTTATCTTATTATTATGCCTGGAAATACTTTTTTATTAAATATCCCTATTTGAATCTTCATTGATTCTCAATATTTTTTAATGCAGGTACATACGGAATCAACCCTTCCTCAGCATAGATGATCTGTGCTTCAAGCAGGAGGGATCTTGCATCAACGGGCATTCCGTTCACCATGACATGCATACCAGGGGATTCTTCTCCATGTCAGAGGGGAGAATCCATTCCGCACTGAAATGATCAATCTTCAGCATCTTGCGGATATCCGCAGCTTTGGAAACAGGGTGATGAATCGTTACTGTTCACCACTTTTGCAAAGGATGTTTTTTCTAAATGCATAAAACTATTGCATGAGTCATATGCAAGTAATTAAAAAGCATCCCTTGATTTTTAACAGGATTGTCGAAGTCACTGTTAGAAAACGGGGATGCAATGGCAGTGCAGTAAAATATGAAATACTGCACAAAATATTATACAGAATATCAGCTTGTTATGCCAGCTGATGCTCTTTGGTGAAACGATATCCTCTGCCCCATAAAGCCTTGATCATTTCAGGCTTTGACGGGTCTTTTTCGATCTTTTCACGGATATGGCGGATATGGACAGAGATGATCAGATGACAGTCATACGGTTCTGCATTCCATGTGGATCTGTAGATTTCTTCTGCAGAGAATGTCTTTCCCGGGTTCTCTGTCAGCAGAGAAAGAATGCCGTATTCTTTCGGTGTAAGATGACTGTATTTGTGATCTGTTTTAACGCTCATTTCATTTTCATCCAGAATCAGGTTCATGTTTTAATCCTTTCTCTTTTTCAGGAATGTATCCAATGTGTATTCTTTGCCGTCGTTATCATAGATTGTTACAGGCGTAAACTGATTGATTTTTAACAGTTCTTCCTCTGTCAGGAATGTATTCAATGAATAGTTGTAAGTATTGAGATATACATAACCGCTCTCTTCGGTATTGTTGAAATGGATCATTGCATAGCTGTTGGAGCCAAATGTATCATGATTCTGATAGAATTCGTTGATTCCCTTTTTCCTGTATTGATCGATAATCGTAAATACTTCGTCATA
>JAFYCG010000307.1 GCA_017539825.1 Solobacterium sp.
GATGGAAATCATTAAAAAGATCGAAGATTCGATGGGAATCGAAAAAAAAGATCCAGATGGAGTTGCCAAAAGAAATGTGAATAATGCTTGACATTAGGATATATTGAAGGAAAAAATGACGAGAATGACCTTGAAAAAATGATACAAAAAACAATTCGGTATCATAAAAGAAAAAGGAAAAAGTTCCCATCTAAATAAAAAAGATTCTGAAGATTTATTTGCTAGCGATAAATCGAGAATAGATAAGAAATCAGCGGAAAAGCACAGATTGTAAAAGGAGAAGTAAAAAACTTCTCCTTTTTTATGGTACTATATTGGTGGAGGATCATATATGGGAAATATCATTATCAATGCAATCGGGATCCTGTTACTGATCTGGCTGGGTATATTTTTATATTACAAATTCAACCCCAAGGCATTTGACAATGCTTTGAAAAAACAGATGGAAAAATCCAGGGATATGATGAAAAAAGAATCCGTTCTCGGAAAAAGAATGACCATAACCAGAGAAAACGGTGATCCGGCAAATGTGATTGTTTATAATCCTCATTTAAGAGAAAAGACGCCGGTTGTCTTTGTCCTGCACGGAAGCCAGTTTGTGGATGGAGATGCCGACCAGCTGGATTCCTTCTGTGACCGTATGAAAGATGAATGGAGATCCTGCATTGTCAACATCAACTATGCCAAGATTGATAAGCATCCGATTCCTTACCCGCAAGAGGAGATCAGGGATATCGTTTTATACTTTGCCCTGCATGCTTCCGAATTCAATATTGATATCCACAAAAATGCAATAGTTGGATTTACCGGCGGTGCATTGCTCGCTGTAGGTGCTGCCGTGTTTTTGAAAGAGAAAGGTTTTGAAGTAAAGGGTATTGTTGAGGTTGATCCATTCCTGGATGATTCCATGATCAAGCTGACGATGATCAATGCCCATCCTTCTCCGATCGCAATCATCTCTTCTGAATTCAATCCCACGAAAGACCGCATTGAAACTTATAAAGAATACCTGGATAAAGCAGGTATCGAATACACACATAAGGAATATCCGGATACATATTATGATTTCCTGGAAAAGAATAATCCGGAGTTTACGGAAAAACAGGCATTTCAGAAAGACCAGGCGATATCGGCAGAACAGGCGGAAATTGCCAGAGCCTGTGAAATGCATCTCCAAGGGATACTGGATGGTTTTTACACCGTCAATCAATAATGAACTTGTACATAGAAATGAGGTATACGTATGAAATGTGCTATTTTTCTTGCAGAAGGCTTTGAGCCATGTGAAGGACTGATTACCATCGATATGCTGAAAAGAGCGAAAACACAGATCGATATTGTTACAATTGAAAAGGATCTGGCAGTCAGAAGCTCTCAGGGTGTCGTGGTCATGGCAGAGAAAAAATGGGATGACATTGACCCGAAAGAGTATGATGTCCTGATTATTCCCGGAGGCAAACTGGGAACACAGAACCTGGAAGCGTGCAAACCGCTTGTTGAGGCATTCAAGGAGCATTATGAAGCCGGAAAACTCACTTGTGCTATTTGTGCAGCACCGTCGATCTTTGGCCATCAGGGAATGTTAAAGGGAAAGAAATATACATGCTTCCCGGATTTTGACGGCGACTATGGCGGAGAGTATCAGATGGAACTGGCAGTGACAGACGGCAATCTGATCACCGGCAGAGGAATGGGTGCAACAATTGAATTCGCCAGGGAGATCATCAAAAAGATTGCAGATGAAGATACTTTGAAGGCTGTTGAAAAAGGCATGCAGTACGAACACAGTTTCAGAGAATTCTATGAAAATTGATCCTAGAAACCTGATCTGGGTACAACAGCCTAAACTGTATATTGCCACAGAGGAAAAGATCATATTGGAAACAGAACCGTTTACGGATCTGAATCCATCCAAGCCCGGTGCCGAGGCAATACAGCTTTCCCTCGAGGCAAAAGGAAGTTTCTGCTTCTCCGTCCGCAGTGATTTTGAATATCAGAATCCGTTTGACCAATGCGGCATTGTCATATACAAGGGTAAAAAGAAAAAGGTGGTTTTCGGAACGGAATATCGCGATACGGAAAGAACGAGCCTGCAATGTACGGTGTACCATGATGAAATGGGAGACCGTTCAGGCAGGGATATCGGTTCTGCGATCAACCGCATGTATTACCGTATCTGGTATCGCGGAGGTGAGTTGCGGATCCAATACAGTTTTTCCGGCAGGAGATATGGCGATATGCGTAAGTTCTGGCTTGCACCCGATAAAGACAAGCTGTCTATAGGCATTTATGCCTGCAGTCCGTCCAATTCGACATTTGACTGCATATTCAGAGAGATGATTTTAGAAGAAGGTTAAAAATGAGTGCTGAAGAAAGATTAATTCGTTATTGTCAGGTGGATACCCAGTCCGATCCATCTCATGAAGATGTGACACCATCTTCCCAAAAGCAGTTTGATCTGGCAAAGATTTTAAAAGAAGAGCTTGAAGAACTCGGCTTAAAGGATGTGGTATTGGATGAGCATTGCTATGTGTATGGAAAACTGCCGTCCAACCTTTCCGGATCTGTTAAAAAAGTCGGTTTTATAGCCCATATGGATACCGCTCCTGATTTCAGCGGTACAAATGTTATGCCGAGAATCATTGAATGCTTTGACGGGGAAGATATTGTTTTAAACGATACAACAGTTACCAGGATGAGCGATTTCCCGCAGATGAAGGAATTGAAGGGAAAACGTCTGATGGTAACAGACGGAACAACGCTATTAGGTGCTGATGACAAGGCCGGTATTGTTGCAATTATGGAAGCTCTTGTCTATCTGAAAGAGCATCCGGAGTATCCGCATGGAGAAATCCGTGTAGGCTTTACCCCGGATGAGGAAATCGGTAACGGCACAAAGTACTTCAACATTGAACAGTTTGATGCAGATTTTGCCTATACAATGGACGGAGGAACCGTCAGCGAACTGTCTGATGAAACATTCAATGCTGCTTCTGCGGTTGTAAAGTTTCAGGGTTTTTCCATTCATCCGGGTTCTGCTAAAAACAAGATGATCAATGCGGCAAGAATTGCTACACAATATCAGCAGGCTCTTCCGGAATACATGACCCCGGAACATACCGAAGACAGGGAAGGATTTATCCATCTGCATGGCATGCAGGGAAATGTGGAATCTGCTGTGCTGGATTATATCATTCGTGACCATGACAAACAGAAGCTGGAAGAGAAGAAGGAAATTCTGAAGAAGGCTTGTGAATACTTCAATACAGTATACGGGAAACAGGTATGCACGATTGAAATCCGGGATTCCTATCCGAATATGAAATCCGTATTACAGGAAAAACCCGAGGCAGTGGATATCGCATGGAAAGTGTTGGAAGGAATGGGCTTTGACGTTGTGAATGAGCCTGTCAGAGGCGGAACAGACGGTGCAATGCTGACAATCAGAGGACTTCCATGCCCGAATCTCGGTGCCGGAGGAGGAAACTTCCACGGACCGTATGAATACTGTGTCATGGGGGAGCTGGAACAGGCAACAGAAGTGATTTTGAAGATCATCAGTGAAGTTGCAGAGGAGGCATAAGATGATTTGCACGTGCACATTGAATCCTTCGCTGGATTACTACATGGAATTTGAAAATCCGCTCACAGACGGAAAGACAAACCGCAGCCAGCTGGAATACTATGAAGCAGGTGGAAAAGGAATCAATGTTTCCATTGTCTTGAATAATCTCGGCATTCCTACAAGAGCATTTGGATTTGTGGGCGGATTCACCAAGGATTTCTATATTTCCCTGTTGGCAAAATATGAGGAAATACGTCCGAACTTCACCTATATCAACGGACATACACGTATCAATGTCAAATGTCATGGCGAACAGGTGACGGAACTAAACGCAACCGGACCGTATATTACGGATGCCGATATGAAAAACCTGATGAAGAAGGCAGACAGGCTGGATGACGGGGATTATCTGGTGCTTGCCGGTATTACCGCGGAATATCTGATGGATGATGTTGATGAGATGATCCGCAATGCGACAGAAAACAAAGTCAAAGTTGTTCTGGATACCAATCCGGAGTTTATGCGCAGTCTTTTGAAATACAAGCCGTTTATGATAAAGACAACCGTACCGGAACTGTCTTTAATGTTCAATGAAACACTCACAGACCGTGATATGATTGTGGATCGGGCAAAAGTGCTGTTTGAAGAAGGGGCAGAGCATGTCTTGATCATTCTGGACAACCGTCATGCGATTCTTGTCTTTAAAGACGGTGTGTATGAGTGTGATATTCTGCATGAAGAAAAGGCAGTCAACTGGGTTGGAACTGGAGATTCCATGATTGCCGGTTTCTTAATGAATTATCTGCGTTCACGCGACAGTGTGGACAGCTTCCGTTTCGGCGCTTCCTGCGGATCGGCAACTGCCTACTCCAAAGGTCTGGCGACAAGAGAGAAAATCGACTCTTTCTACGAAAATACCAAACTTGAAAAAATAGGCTGACATGATATACTTTTGTCCATTGAAAGAAGGTGGCATATGAAGAAGTTTTTAGCAGCAGCCATGTTGTTAGGCATATTGACCGGATGCACGCAGGAAACTGTGGAAGAAGAGTCAGTGATTGAACCGGTTACGATTACCAATACAGTTGCTTTGGATTCCCATTATGCGGATATGTCCCCATACAAATGGATTGAAGGAGAAACAGCACATTTTGAGGAAGTCACTATGGCAGAAGCCAACCGCCTGTTTCTCGAAGGCGGATCAGGCATCATATATTACGGATATATCGACTGTCCATGGTGTCAAAGAGCCGTACCGCTGCTGAATGAAGCTGCCAGAGAGATGGAAGTGACGGTCTACTATGTCGATGTATATGGTGCGGTTCAGCCAAGCAAAGAAGAATACGATACGTTTATCAACTGCATCAAGGATACACTTGAGATAGAGGATGGTGAATATGCCTTCTATGTACCTTATATTGCCGGCATCAAAAACGGGAAAATAACCGGATATCATGTTTCTCTTCTGGATTCTTTCACCATTGAAAATGATGATTCACAAATGAGTGATGAACAGAAGAAAGAACTGAAGACAATTTATCTGAATATTATCAAAGAGACAGCAGATTAGCTGTCTCTTTTTTGTGAAAAGTTTTATAATAAAAATCAGAAAGCTGGTTAACATGTTGTGGCATCTGTTTCGCAGAAGAAATAATATCTATCCCGGGCCGTTTGTGGATCTTCGTCAGGAAAGATTACAGAATTCAGGCAGAACAGTACTTTTCGGTATTTATATCCATAATACCAAAGTCCATGTCGGTGAATGTGATCTTCGCCTGGATATGAATGAAGAGATGTATTATGCCGGCAATATCGGCTATCGCATTTATGAGCCATACCGGGGAAACAGGTATGCCTATCAGGCCTGCAGAATACTGCTGGATCTGGCCAAGAGAAAATACGGTATGCGGGAAATATACATCTCCTGTTCGCCAGAGAATATACCTTCCAAAAAAACCATTGAAAGACTGGGGTTTGAATTTATAACCCATTGTGATGTTCCTGCCAGCCATTGGCTTTACAAAAGAGGAGAGAAGAATAAAAACATCTATAAGCTTGTATTATGAATAAATAATTTGGGATTCAAAAATGATAAGTGTATAATAGATACATGCGCAGAATTCTCAAACTCCTGACAAGCCGACTGATGCTATTTGTGCCGCTGGTGATTTTGCAGCTTGCGGTACTTTTTTCCTTTATCTATCACGCTTCCATTGTTTACAGTATTATGCCGATTATCCGGATTATGGCAATTGTTATGATTGTCTATATAGTCAATCGCCAGGAAGATCCATCCTACAAGATTGCATGGTGCTGTGTCATTCTCGCTGTACCGGTTATCGGGGTTCCGCTATACCTGCTGGCAGGAAACCGCAAAGTGCCGAGGAAAATCCGCTATGGAACCATTCGTGTGGACAAGGAGATGTCCGGACTTCTGAATGCAGATGAAACGCAATTAAGCGAAGAGGAAGAGAGCATTTTCCGCTATGGCATCGAAAATGGTTTTCCGGCTTATAAGAATACATCCTGTAAGTATTATTCCACGGGAGAGGAGTGGTTTGCGGATTATCTGGAAGAGCTTAAGAAAGCAAAACATTTTATTCTGATGGAGTTTTTCATCATCGTAGAAGGAAAATGCTTGGAACAGCTTCTGGAAGTGCTGAGCATGAAAATCAAGGAAGGTGTGGATGTCAAGCTGATCTATGATGACTTTGGCTGTGTCACCCTCTCTAAGGCAACCAAAAAGAGGATGAAAAACATCGGTATTGAACTCAACTGCTTCAACCGGCTGAGGCCTGCCTTCATCATTCAGATGAATAACCGTGATCACCGCAAACTGACGGTAATTGATAACCAGACGGCTTTTACGGGCGGTGTAAATATCAGTGATGAATATATCAATCTCATCACAAGGTTTGGCTATTGGAAGGACAGTGCAATCAAAATACAGGGAGAAGCCGTATGGTCTTTCACGGTTATGTTTCTGGGAATGTACAGCTATGTTAACGGCGGCAATGTTGATTATGAAAAATATCACCTGCAGAGTGAAACAGATTCAGGAGAAGGCTGTTTTCAGCCATATTCCGATTCACCTACGGATAATGAACTTGTTGCCCTGGCAATGCATATGAATATGGTAAACAGAGCCAGGAAATATGTGTATATGGATACGCCGTATCTGATCCTCAATGAGTCAATGCGGCATGCTTTGATCCTTGCCGCAAAAGGCGGAGTGGATGTCAGAATATTAACACCACATATTCCCGATAAGATCATCGTTTTTCAAATTACCAGGGGCAACTATTACCAGCTGGTAAAGTCCGGCGTAAAAATCTATGAATATACACCGGGATTCAATCATGCCAAAAACTTTGTGGCAGATGATACGATGGCGATCGTCGGTTCTGCCAATATGGATTACCGGAGTTATTTTCTGCATTTTGAAAACGGTGTTTTGTTGTATGATAATAAAGAAGTTCTGAAAATCAGGGATAATTTCCTTACATCGGTAGAGAAATCCCATGAGGTGACACTCGAAGAACTGGAAAATATATCCCTGCCCGTCAGATTATTACGAGCAGTGCTGAACTTGTTTGTTCCGCTGGTATAGGAGGAAAAGAAATATGGAAAAATACGGTTTGGTTTTAGAAGGCGGCGGCATGCGCGGAGCCTATACGGCGGGTGCACTTGCATGGCTTAACGACAATGACATTACATTTGATTATAACGTAGGTATCTCTTCGGGTGCAGTTATGTTGTGCTGTTATATGATTAAAGACAAACATACACCCTACAGTATGTTTATTGATTATTTAACATCATCGGAATGTGTAGGCTTGAAAGCATTTCAGAAGGAAGGGCATTATGTCGCATATAAATATGTTTTTGACGAGTGTCTTTTAGGAAAGGAACATCTGGATATATCTCCGATCATAGAGAATAATATGCCTGTAGAAGTCGGTGCATATGATCTTGCCAGAGGAGAGACAGTCTATTTCGGTGCTAAAGATCTGGATAAAGAGCTGGTATTATTACGTGGTTCCTGTGCTCTGCCGATTGCCTCTGCTGTTGTTGAATACAAGGGAATGCGCTTACTGGATGGCGGTATTACCAAGATGATTCCGATTGAAAGAGCATTGGAAAAGGGATGTACAAAGTGTATGGTCATAACCACTAAGCCTGCCGATTATGTCAGAAAACCGGCATCACCGATTGTCAAGATGATGATGAAGCATGCATATAGGGAATGCCCGCAGGCAGCTAAAGATTATGGTGTACGCCATCTGAACTACTATAAGCAGGTCAATATTATCAAGAATATGGTTGAACAGAATAAAGCTCTGTATATTCTTCCTTCCGAGAATATCAAAGTCAGCCGTTACAAGGGAGATGCAGAGAGCTTAAAGAAACTGTATGAACTCGGCTATAATGACATGGAAGCAAGAAAAGAAGAAATATTTGCGTTTATGAAAGGGAAATCATGCTAGAAAAGAACAAACTGGAAAAATATTTATCCCGCTGTATGGCATCAGAGGCGGATTTTGCGGAAATCTATGAAGAGTATGAGGTCAGTGAAATCATCTCGATGCTGGATGAGAAAGTGGAAGACATCAATAAGACCGTTCTTTCCGGAATCGGCATCCGTCTGTATAAAGGTGTGGAAAGCGTTTATGCCTATTCCAATGAAACAGAAGAGGAAACCCTTCTGGCATTGATCGATGACCTGAGAAATTCCATCGGCTTGAAAGAAGAGGAAGAGAATGTTGTCTTAACCAGAGTGGAATATGAAAATAACAATCCTGTAAAAATCGATTTTGAAGAAACCAGCCTGAAGGACAAATCTTCCCTTTTGGAAAGAGCCTGTCTTTCCGCAAAAAGAAAAGATGAAAGAATCGTCAAAGTTCAGGCAGATCTTCTGAATGTCAAACAGAATGTGCAGATTTCCAACAGCGAAGGAAGACTGATCTCGGATGAACGCGTACGTACAAGACTGATGGTTGTCGCATATGGCCAGGAAGGCAATAATCTGCAAAGCGGTGCAGACCGTCCGGGTGCAGGTATGGGACTGGAATTCTATGAAACCGTTACACCGGAAATGGCAGGAGAAGAAGCGGCAAGGAATGCACTTGTCAACCTGCAGGCAAAGGATTGTCCTGGTGGAAAGATGCCGGTTGTAATTGATAACGGTTTTGGCGGCGTCATCTTCCATGAGGCATGCGGACACGCTCTTGAAGCAACTTCTGTTGCCAGAAACATGAGTGTATTCTGCGGCAAACTCGGCAAACAGATTGCCAATACCTGTGTGACAGCAGTAGATGACGGAACAATTCCGAATGCCTGGGGATCACAGAATATCGATGATGAAGGAAACTTCCAGAAGCGCCGTGTATTGATTGAAAACGGCATCCTGAAGTCCTATCTGATTGACCGTTTGAACGGCAGAAGAATGAATATGGAATCCACTTCTTCTTCCCGCCGTCAGTCCTATCGTTTTGAACCGACATCCCGCATGACCAACACATTTATCTGTGAAGGAAACAGTTCATTCGATGAGCTGTTCGAAGGCATTGAAAAGGGATTATATGCCAAAAAGATGGGCGGAGGCAGTGTCAACCCGCAGACCGGTGAATTCAATTTTGCGGTCAATGAAGGATACATGATTGAAAACGGGAAAATCACCTATCCTGTCAAAGGTGCTTCCTTAATCGGCAATGGTGCAGAAATATTAATGAATATCGAGAAAGTCTGTAATAATCTGGAAAGAGGACAGGGTATGTGCGGATCTTTAAGCGGATCCATTCCTACAGATGTAGGCCAGCCGGCAATCCTTGTTTCCTCTATTACAGTCGGAGGTACAGCGAATGAATAAGCAGGCATGGATTGATTATGCATTAAAAGAAGGATTTGAGAGCTTTGAAATCTATGAATCCTCCTCTATGGAAAGAACATTATCCTGGTTTGAAGGACAAAGAGACAGTTTTGTGACAAGCAAGGTGACCGGTTTTTCATTGCGTGGCATCATCAACGGAAAAATGGCAAATATGGCTTTGGAAAATGATGATGACAGCCTTATGGAAAATGTGATCCGTTCCATGAAAGAACAGGCAGAAGCCATTACGGCGGAGGATGTCAGTGTGATCCGTCATCCGGTGGAAGCTGTATCTTCGCCAAAGGCAGATACATGGGTCAAACCTGAAATTCCCGAAATTCTTGATACAATGAAAAAACTGGAAGAAAAGCTTCTTGCCTATGATCCGAGAATCATTCAGGTTGCTACGATTGAATGGAATGAACAGACGGTAATAAGAGAGATTGTCAACTCCTACGGAATGAATATTCATGATGAAAATGTCGTTCAGGTTATATTTGCAGAAGCTGCCGCAAAAGAAGGAAATGACATCAAAAATGATTACCATGTGGAAGTAGTCCATGATCTTTCACAACTGGATCAGGATGCATTTGTCAAAGAGCTTGCAGACAGTGTTCTTTACAAGCTCAACGCAACAAGCTTAAAGAGCAATACATATCCTGTCATCTTTGAAAGCAAGGCGATGACAGAACTGTTTGGGGCACTTTCAGCTATGTTCTCCGGTGAGCTGGTATCCAAAGGCATATCACCTGTAAAAGCCTCTTTCATCGGTGAAAAGATCTTTGCGGATTGCATAACGATCATCGATGATCCGGCTAATCCGGAAGCTTTGATCCGCATGGCTTATGATGATGAAGGATGTCCGACAAGCAGAAAGACACTTGTCGAAAACGGCGTGCTTAAGATGATTCTGCATGATTCCAAGAGCGCTTTGCGCATGGAAACAGAAAGCACAGGAAACGGTTTTAAACGCTCTTATGCCTCCGCTGTAGATGTCAGTCCGATGAACTGCTGCATTCAGAAAGGGGATAAATCCCTGGATGAACTTTGCGCGCAGATGAAAGACGGATTGGTCATTACATCCCTGCAGGGATTACATGCAGGCATCCGTTTCATTACAACGGACTTCTCTTTACAGTGTTCCGGATACTGGGTAAAAGACGGGAAAAAAGACCACAGTGTCACATTGATTACGGTTGCAGCTAACTTCATTGAACTGATGAAAAATGCCTATGCGGTGGGCAACGATTTGAACTGGAAGCATCACAGTATCGTCTGTCCAAGCATTGCTTTTAAGGGCTGTGCTGTCTCAGGAGAATAAACAGGGAAAAGGATTTTTATCCTTTTCTTTTTTGAATTTATTGAAATAACAGGGATTACCATTTAAAATGGTGTAGCGGAGGTGAATCATGAAAAACAGACTTCCTGAAAAACTGACGCTCTTAAGAAAGTATTACGGTTATTCACAGTCAGATATATCCGAAAAACTGAATATACCGGTAACCGAATATATGAATTGGGAGAATGGTAACAGTATCTGCAATATTCAGCAGCTGAAGAAACTTGCAGATCTTTTCAAAGTTCCGTTGGATGCGATGGCAGATAACACCAAGACCATTGTTCTGACAAAAAAGAAAGAGGCAGTCGATAATATCGATATACCTTTCATGTCAGGTAAAACAAGTCTGATGGATGAATTGGATCCTGCCGATAACATGCTGCCGGTGGATGGCGTTTTGCCGGCCAGGGAAGATTCCTATACGAAGAAAGTGCCTATTGTCAATGAGCCTGAAAAACTGGATGAAACCAGGGTTGTTGATACGCAACAGTTCCAGACAACTCTTTCCAATGAAATTGTGGATGATATTCCTACGGGTGCCATTGAAGAAACAACCTATGTGGAACCGAAAGATCCTGAGAAAAAGAAGAATTCGATTGCAGTGATGTTGGTGGCGGCAATAGCGGTAGTTGCTATAGCAGCAATCATCCTTCTGCTTTCGGATCATAAACAGGATATCAATACATTGTCTGATATCAACCGCCTGGCCCAGGGAGAAGGCTTCACGCTCTATATCAATCAGAATGGCGAGCTGGAGACCAGGGGAACATTCGGCAGCAGCGGATTCAATGATCTTGTACAGGTCAGTGCATTCGGAACACATGCTGCAGGATTAAAGAAAAACGGTACAGTGGTTTCCAATCAGAAAGAAGGTGTATCTGAATGGAAAGATGTAACGATGATTGCGGCAGGTTCAACCCATACAGTCGGCCTGAAGAAAGACGGTACGGTTGTCTGTGCAGGAAGCGATACCGCATGCAAGGTGGATGAATGGACCGATATCAAATCGGTTTATGCAGGAGACAGCCTGACAGTGGCAATCGATCAGAACAATGCATTGCATGCCTGCGGAAAAGGAGAAGAGCTTCTGCAGAATCTGAAATC
>JAFYCG010000308.1 GCA_017539825.1 Solobacterium sp.
TATATCGCTCATATCGTAGACAAGAAGTGTCCTGCACATGTTTGTAAGAAACTCATGCAGTATCACATCGATCCTGAAAAGTGTATCGGCTGTGGCATGTGTGCAAGAGGCTGTCCTGCAAGCTGCATTACAAGAACTGACTACATTGCTCCTAAGCATAAGCTTGCTTCCATGGCAATTGATTCCGAGAAGTGCGTCAAGTGCGGAGCATGTATCTCTACATGTAAGTTCGGTGCAATTTCAAAGATTTAAGAAGGAGGTATATTCATGAGTTTGGTAAATATTAAAATTGAGGGTGTACCATACCAGGTTGAAGCTGGTTTAACCATCCTTGAAGCTGCAAAAGCATGCGGATATGAGATACCTTCATTGTGTGCATTCAATCATGGCGAATGCAATCAGGGTTCCTGCCGTGTTTGTCTTGTAGAAGCAACCGGTGCAAGAGGACTTGTTGCCAGTTGTGTTTATCCGGTTAACGAAGGAATGGAAATTCGTATTTCCACCCCTAAGGCTACCGACGCAAGAAGAAGAAGTGTTGAGCTTCTGCTTTCCAACCACAATCAGAACTGCCAGCAGTGCGATAAGAACGGTAAATGTGAATTATTGCATGTTGCTTACCTGACAGGTGCACGTGAAGGTGCATTTGCCGGTGTTCATTCTGAAACATATCTTGATGAAATCACACCTGCTCTGGTTCGTGATACATCCAAGTGCATTCTTTGCGGTCGTTGTATCGCAAGATGCTCCAATGCTCACGGTCTCGGTATCCTTGGTTATGAAAACAGAGGTTTCCGTACATTTGTATCCCCTGCTCAGAACAGAAGCTTCTCGAATTCTCCATGTATCCAGTGCGGACAGTGTGTCAATGTCTGCCCGACAGGCGCTCTCATGGAACACAGCGAGATCGGAAAGATCGATGCTGCTCTTAAAGCCGGCAAGCATGTAGTAATTCAGGCTGCTCCTGCAGTTCGTGCAGCTCTTGGCGAAGAATTCGGTTATCCGATCGGAACACCTGTTACAGGCAAGATGATCGCTGCGATGAGAAGACTTGGCTTTGAAAGAGTATATGACGTCAACTTCGGTGCTGACCTTACAATCATGGAAGAAGGAACAGAACTTCTCCATCGTCTGACAGAAGGCGGCGTATTGCCGATGATCACTTCCTGTTCACCAGGCTGGGTCAACTATGCTGAATATAACTACGGTGATTTATTACCGCATCTTTCCAGCTGTAAATCCCCGCACCAGATGCAGGGTGCTGTCATCAAGTCCTACTGGGCTGAACAGCAGGGATACAAGCCGGAAGATGTATACGTTGTATCTGTCATGCCATGTATCGCCAAGAAGTTCGAAAGACAGAGAGAACAGTTAAAAGTCAATGGTATTGATGATGTAGATGCAGTTATCACAACAAGAGAACTTGCAAGAATGATCAAGAGAAGCGGTATCATCTTCAACCGTCTGCCGGATGAAGACTGGGATACAGACATTATGGGCGACTACTCCGGTGCTGGTGTTATCTTCGGTGTTACCGGCGGTGTTATGGAAGCTGCTCTGCGTACCGTCTACTTCAAGCTCACAGGCAAAGAAAAAGACCGTATTACATTTGAAGAAGTCAGAGGACATGATGCAGGTATCCGTGAGGCATCCATTGATATCAACGGTACAGTTGTCAATGTCGCAATCGCTTCCGGTATGAAGTCTGCTAAAGTTCTGTTAGATGAAATCCGTGAAGGAACATCCAAGTATCAGTTCATTGAAATCATGGGTTGTCCGGGTGGATGTATCAACGGTGGCGGTCAGCCATACGTCAGACCATGCTTCCTGCCGAATGAAGATGACAATATCCTTGATACATATAAGGAAAAGAGAGCAAAAGCACTCTATTCTGAAGATGAAAGACAGGTTGTCCGTCAGTCTCATAACAACCCGCAGATCATTGAACTCTATGACAAGTACCTTGGCGAGCCTAACTCCCACAAGGCGCATGAACTTCTGCATACAACTTATGCAGCAAGAGAAGGCTTCAACGATTAATTCATTCGATTTTAAAAGGAGCAGTTCAGGCTGCTCCTTTTTCTATTGGCTTTATTGACAATATATTCTGTATGAAAGTAAAAGTGCATTGATTCAGATATTCTTAAATATAAACTAACATTCGAGTTATATCCATTAAATCTGTGTGAATTCTATAACAATCAAATGAAAATAGTATATAATATGTACCTGTGAGCATATTATCTGCTCTTACGGAGGTAAAGAAAATGAAAAATAATCATCTGCTGAAATTAGCTTTAGCTTTAAGCCTGTTAGCAGGTGCAGGATGTTCAGCACAAGGAACATCTTCAACTACAGCATCTGTTTCTGAAGAGACAGCTGCCGAAGAATCTTCTGTACAGGAAGAAACAACTGAGTCCGTAATGGTTCATGTCGGATCATTAAAAGGTCCTACATCCATGGGTCTTGTCAATCTGATGAATTCTGCTGAAAACAGCGAAACTAAGAACGGTTATGAATTCACAATGGCTACTGCACCTGAGGAGATTGTAGCCGGCATGGTTCAGGGAACACTGGATGTTGCTCTTGTTCCGGCAAACCTGGCGAGTGTTATTTACAACAAGACAGAAGGAAAAATCTCAGTCATCGATATTAACACTTTAGGTGTTCTCTACTGCATCAGTGGTGACGAATCCATTACATCCGTCAATGATCTTGCAGGAAAAACTGTTATCACTACAGGTCAGGGTACAACACCTGAATATTCCTTACGCTATCTGCTGGATTCTTACGGAATCACAGACTGCAACATCGAATTCAAATCCGAAGCTACAGAAGTTGCTTCCGCTTTACAGCAGGATCCAATGCAGATTGCCGTACTGCCGCAGCCGTTTGCAACTGCAGCACAGATCCAGAACGAAGCATTGCACAGCTGCTTCTCATTGTCTGATGAATGGGATAAAATCACAACAGATTCCAGACTTGTTACAGGCGTAACTATTGTCAGAAAAGCATTTTTAGAAGATAATGAAAGTGCTGTTGGAACTTTCCTTGAAGAACATGCAGCAAGTGTTGAAGCAAGCAAAGATCTCGATACAACAAGCGAACTCGTCGCAAAATACGGTATCGTAGAAAAAGCTCCTGTCGCAAAGAAAGCATTGCCGTTCTGCAGTCTTGTATGCATTACCGGTGATGAGATGAAAACTGCCTTAAGCGGATATCTTGAAGTATTATTCAATGCCGATCCGACAAGTGTTGGCGGAAAACTGCCGGAAGAAGATTTCTATTACGTAAAATAAAACAATGAAGAAAAAAGTGCTGATTATCCTTGGATGGATCCTTGTATGGCAGATTGGTGCCATTCTGGTCAATAACAAAATATTACTGGTAGGACCATTACAAGTACTGTCAGCACTTTTTTTCATGATTCAAAAATCTGCATTCTGGACTTCACTGACATTTACCATGAGCAGAATCATTCTGGGCACAATAGCCGGCATGCTTTCAGGTATTCTGTTTGCCTGGATTTCCTATCAGAAACCATTGATCAAAGATATACTGCAGCCTGTTGTTCTGTTTCTGAAAGCAGTTCCGGTTGTTTCCTTTATCGTTCTGATATTAATTGCTTTCGGGAATACTATTTTGTCTTTGCTGATCAGTCTGATTGTTGTATTCCCGATATTTTACATCAATACTTTGGAAGGACTGTTACACACAGATATAAAAATGCTGGAACTGGCTGAAGTCTTTGAAATCAAACCTCTCAACAAAATCAAGGTCATCTATTTCCGCTCTGTTTATCCGTATCTGCTAAGCGCTTTAGAGCTTGCCTGTGGCATGGCAATCAAAAGCGGCATAGCAGCTGAGGTAATCGGACAGGCAAGAAATACAATCGGCAACAATATTTATCAATCGAAAATCTACTTCTCAACCGATGAGCTTCTGGCATGGACCTTTGTGGTTTTACTGCTTTCATGGCTATATGAGAAAATATTGTTGATCCTGTTCAGGAAGGTGGAACCAAAATGATGATTTTAGAAAACATATCCAAATCGTATGATCATAAAACCGTTCTTTCTTCGTTTACCTGCAGGTTTGATGATAAAAAATCCTACCTGATACAAGGTCCGTCCGGTATTGGCAAGACAACCCTTCTGAGAATTATCAGCGGACTGGAAAAGGCTGACAGCGGCAACATCCGTTTTGATAAAAAGCCTTCCTTTTCGATGGTGTTTCAGGAAGACCGCCTGATTGAAGATCTGAATGCGATTGAAAATATCAGGTTCGTGACACCTGAATTAACAAAAGAACAATGCACGGAAGAATTATCCCGTCTTCTGGATCCCGAACAGTTAAATAAGCCTGTCAGAGAGCTTTCAGGGGGCATGAGAAGACGTGTCTGCATTGTACGTGCAATGTTGCACCCTTCGGACATTCTGCTTCTGGATGAGCCTTTTGCGGGTCTGGATGCAGATAATAGAAGAATTGCACTGGACTATATTATCAATCATCAGAATAACAGGATATTGCTTCTGTGCAGTCATGAAATAGATCAGATTGATACATTCGAACAAATCAGGATATAAAAGCACATGGACCCCATGTGCTTTATTATTGAAAAAGATGCAATACAGTTTTAATCAATATGCCGTTTTCTGGCTGAAACACAACAATCTGATCTTTCGGATCAAACATGCGTATGAAATAGACCAAAAGAAACAGAGCTATTCCCCCATACAACAATACTTTTTTCACCTTTACAGATAAATGATTCCTAAACAAATAAAAGATAACGAAGAACAGAGGGATAATAAACAACGGATGAAAATCAAATGCCTGCTGATAATCCCCTCTTAATAATGACAGCCACGCTCTTGTCATACCGCATCCGGGACAGGATATACCGGTCACAAATCGGATCGGACAGGTTATCCCCAGATAATGCAGCACTCCGTAAAACATTGCAATGACCGAAAGTATTACGAAGTTATTGCTGTTTTTTTTCTGCATTAAAGAAGTCCCAGGTGCACAAAGGCATTGTACAAGCCATCATCATCTGTTGCGGTTGTGATATAATCTGCAGCCTTTCTGGCACTTTCACTGCCTCCGCCCATTGCAACAGAATACCCACAGCATTCAAACATCGGAATATCTACCGCTTCATCACCAAAGGCAATCGTATTCTCTTTCTCTTCATGCAGATAGTTCAGCAGATAGTTTATCGCATTTGCCTTATTTACGCCTTTCGGACTGACATCCCCATGAGAACAGTTCGGTGCATCACCGCCCCAGCATCCTACATACAATGAAGAAAATTCTTTTACTGCTTCAAGATAATCCTCCCAGCTGTTCAGGCGGAAACTGATCTTGTTGACATCATCCCTGTAAAGATCTGCATTATAGATCATCCTTTCAAAGAATGCTCCGTATTGAGGCTCTTTTCCGTATTTCTTCCGATATGCTTCATAGGATACTTCCTTATACCTTTTTGAAGGATATAATCCGCTGTTACATTCCAGGTAGAATTCCATATTTCTTTGATGGCACCAGTCAACCACATGTCTGCATTCTTCTGCGGAAAGCTTCTGATGCATAATCGTTTTTTCATGATCTTCTACATAGCAGCCATTTCCGCCGATCATTCCATCTAGACCGATTGCCCAAATATCCTCGTATACCTCTGCTTTAGATCTTCCCGTACAGATATATACCTTATGGCCGTTTTCCCTTGCTTTACGGATTGCTTTAACTGCCGATTCCGGCGGTCTGTTGAAAACCGGTGAACATAATGTTCCATCTACATCAATAAACAATACTTTACCCATATTTCTTCTCCATTGATTAATTATAGTAATGAAAAGTGAACATATTCAATCTTTTTTCATGTACTTGTGAAATCATTTCGAAGCATGAACTTTTCAAACTTTCAAGAGTTGTATTTCATTTTTTAAAGAGTATGATTGATATGGTTCGGGGGATGGAGGAATAAGGATATGGAAAACGAAAGAGACAAAGGCTACAGCTACGAGGACTATGATAACAGTTTATTTGAACGTGATTATCATAAGCCGCTCAGTCAGGAAGAAATTGAAGAAATTACAGCTGAAATCCGATTCTGAAGTAAATCGGGGGACTCATCGAGTCCCCTTTTTTTATTTTACTGCTTCTGCAAGCTCTCTTCCTGCAATTCTGCCGAATGTGAATGAATCACCAAGACCTGATCCGTCAACTCTGAATGTTCCATGGAATCCGCCTGTCACTTCACCGGCAGCGTATAAACCGCTGATCGGGTTACCTTCTGTATCCATGACCTGTGTCTTTTCATTAATCAGTACGCCACCCATAAAATAATGTGCACCAACTCCGAAACGATATCCGTAAAGTGTTCCTTCAATCGGATTCAGGTTCTGCTCTCTGCCAAAAGCATCATCTGTACCATCAGCGATATCTTCATTAAAGCTTTCGATTGTTTTCTGTAAAGCTGCACCGTCAATTCCGAGTTCTTCTGCCAGTTCAGCAGCTGTTTCACCGCTCTTCACATAACCAAGGTTCATCAGGTTCTGTAAACCGTCATTCATGCCGCTGTCATCAAATACACAGTATACTTCACCTTTATCCTGTGCAAGGATTGCATCCGGGATTTCAAATCCTTCAGCGGTAAATCTTTCTGCACTGTTGTTGACATATAATGCATCCGGTGTAAAACCACCCGGAAGATTGAATGGAAGAATCATGCCATAACCGGGAATAACGGCAGGGAATGTCTGAATCGCATCCATATTGACTGTATCTGCCCCTGCAGATAATGCCATCAACAAACCTTCACCTGTAGTTGGTGCTACTTCATCTGTCACCGCATTAGCCAGATGTTCATTATACTGGCCAACCAGTTCACTGTTCTGACCAAATCCACCTGTAGCGAGTAATACAGCTTTACCTGTGAAGGTAATTTCATCACCGTTAGCGTCGGTAGCGACAACACCATTAACTGCGCCGTCTGCATCCTTTGTCAGATCATGTGCATCCATACTGTAATAAACAGTAATACCAAGATCCTTTAATTTGTCTGACACACGATTAATCATTGTAATGGCTGTGGAACCATCTGTCGTATCCTTTACCATATAGTAATTCTTTTCAGGATTTCTTTCATCATCCTGAATATCTACCTCAAAATTGACACCAAGACTTCCCAGCCAGTCTAAAGTCTCACCGCTGTTTTCCGCAAACGCCTTTACCAGATTCTCATTTGCGTCTTCATTATTCAACTGTAAGCTTTCAAGGCCTTCTACAGAAGCACCTTTTTCCTGGTATGTCTCATTATTCAGCTGTACCTGAGAATCCGCTCCATTGATGCCGTTGGCTGCACAGACGGTATTACCACCTAACACATTGGATTTTTCCAGCAGAATAACTTTAGCACCGTTTTCTGTAGCGGTAATTGCAGCAGTCATACCTGCAGCACCTGCACCGACAACAATAATATCGGCTTCTGTTTCATATTCCGTTGCAGATGCTTCTTCTTTTTCTGCACCTGTCAAAGAATCAGGATCTGCTCCTGCTTGTCTTACATCTTCTTTTAAAGCATTCAGAAATGCTTCACTGCTTAATGTTGCACCACTAACCAGATCTACATCCAATGCCTGTGCAGCAAGAATTGTTTCTTTCATCTGTTCCATCGCAACCACACCGATATTCTCTGTTTCTTCCGATGTAATCTGAATATCTTCAATTTTATCTCCGGAGAATGTAGCTTCTACCGTAACATCCCCGTTTCTTCCCGGAGCAGCAGCGGAATATGTTCCGGGTGTAAATAATCCGGCTGTTTCTTCTTCAGCAGAAGACACACTCTGGGTGCTAGTAACTGCAGATTGGCCGCATCCTGCCAGCAACAATCCACTCATAATAATAGCGATCGTTTTCTTCATAATAAACCTTCTTTCTTCTCTTTTATATTACCTTCTTGAAGAAATAAAGGAAGTATATTATGATTACCTGTGTGATAACCACAGGTTACCAGGAGAACATATGAACAGCGAACATGTCAGACTCTATATACGCATTGTCGATGCCGGCAGTTTCACAAAAGCACAAGAAGATTCATTCCTGTCTAAGCAGGCAATGTACAAACAGATCAATAAACTGGAAGAGGAGATCGGCTGTACATTGTTAGAAAGGACAAAACAAGGTATTAAACCGACAAAAGCCGGTAATTACTTTTATCAGCAGGCAAAAAAAATAATCAAACTGGAAGAAAATACAATTCGGGAATGCAGAAACTTCAACCAATCCGAAATGATTCGCACGGGAAATGTTGAACATCAGGTTATTTTAGATCCGGTAAATACAGCCTTTGCGCTGGCATATCCTGAAATCCCCATTCATAAAATTGTTCATCCAAACCACAGCGGTGAATACAGAGTACATGAAAATATCATGGATGTCGGAGAAACATTTCATCCTTTGGGATTGCAACATCTGAAAAACGGCTATACACCGTTAATCATTGCGAAATTTCATATTGCCATGAAACAGGATCATCCCTTATCAAAAAAGCAGATCCTGTCACTGTCTGACATCTCTGCTTATAAAACAATTATCTTCCCGATCATGTTAGAAAAAGAACAGCTTAAAGAAATCGAAGAAGCATTTCAAAAGAAACCATCGAACCTGGTTAAACGGAAAGATGTCGATAATCAGGTTGATGTTGCCTTTTCCTGCATTCAATCCAATCAGTTATTTTTAACAGCGAATCCCTTTATTCGGAAAATTCATGAACTGAAATGTATTCCGTTGGAAACAAAGTTTCAAAGAGAATACGGTATCATATATAAAGATCCACCCAGTGAAACCGTACAAAAGTATATCAATACAGCGATCCAGGTATACCAAAATATAAACGACAGTTTCTTTACAAAACTGCCGTAATATTTTTTAGTTAACCTGATAATATTCCTCCAGCGTTTTACCGGATTTATAGATTTTTTCTGCTTCTTCTTTACCGATATATCTGAAATTCCAAGGAGATTCCTGCACTTTCGTTATTGTTTCACTTCCCTTTGGATTTCTTTCTATAAATCCGTACTTATATGCATTCTCATGTAACCATTTATAGGTTTTCGTATCATAGAAACATGCCTTTAATTCACATTTGCGATCAGCCCCGCCAAGGTCAACAGATAAACCTGTCTGATGTTCTGAAGTGCCCGGATATGAGTCAATTCTTCTTGCGGTAGCTTCACCATATCTTGCTTTATATGTTTCCCATAACGAATACTGTAATGCATAAGAACGATAACCGCTGATCAGAAACAAATGAACATTATCTTTTTCTGCAGCTTTAAACATTTCTTCCAAAGGAACTACAGCTTCAGAACGAAGCAGCTGTGTGCCGATTTGCGCAACGTTTGCCTTTACCATATCTTTCGGAACATAATTCCGATCCAGAGGATTATCTTTATTGACAATTCTGTATAGGCTGGAATCTGTTTTTACATCTACTTTGCTTTCTTCCTCCGGTTGATCCTCAGGAACAGCCGTCTCTTCCGGTTCCTGTGTCTCTTCAGGGACTGTTGTCTCCTCGGGACTTTGTGTTTCTTCCGGAATATTTGTATCATCAGGTTGAATTGTCTCCTGCGGTATAACAGACTCTTCCGGTGTTGTCACAGGTTCCTCAGTTTCAATAACAGAGTCCGGAGTTTCAACTATAACAGATGAATTATCTATAACCGGATCAACCGGTTTTTTTATATTGTCCCGAATAATTAAATATAAAAATGCGATTAAAATAATTACACAAAGTGCAATGACAATATATATCTTTTGTTTTAACTTCTTTTCGTCTTCTGAATTCATACACAACATTATATATAATTTAAAGTAAAAAAAAAAGTTCCGATAAGGAACTTAAGAGGGCTGGCTGCCCGGCAGCGTGCCTGTTTTGCCTTACGACTATATCGGCCGCTGGGGCGCTTAACTTCTGTGTTCGGGATGGGGACAGGTGTGTCCGCCCCGCCATCGCCGCCGGACCGCCCTGCGCCACGCGCGGCCCCCTCAAAACCGGACGACTCTCAAGACGCGACAGCGTCTTCCAGACTTTGCATGCGAGCTTCTCCTTGGTGATCAAACCCTCGGCCTATTAGTACAGGTCAGCTCCGCGCGTCGCCGCGCTTCCACCCCCTGCCTATCAACCCCGTCGTCTCCGGGGGGCCTTAGCCAGTCTTGCTGGAGGGAAACCTCATCTCGGGGCCCGCTTCGCGCTTAGATGCCTTCAGCGCTTATCGGATCCGCTCTCGGCCACCCGGCCGTGCCGCTGGCGCGACAACCGGTGCACCGTGGGAGCGTCCATCCTGGTCCTCTCGTACTAGGGACAGCACCCCTCAAGTTTCCAACGCCCGCAACAGATAGGGACCGAACTGTCTCACGACGTTCTGA
>JAFYCG010000309.1 GCA_017539825.1 Solobacterium sp.
GCTAACATATGAAAATTGCAGTAACTTATGAAAACGGTACAGTCTTCCAGCATTTCGGAAGAACCCAGAACTTTAAAATCTATGAAATTGAAAACAACCAGATCATTTCTGATGAAGTCATCGGAAACAACGGTATAGGACATGAAGCTCTTGCAGATTATTTAAAGGAATTCGGTGTGGAAGTTCTGATCTGCGGCGGTATGGGACAGGGTGCGCAAAATGCATTGGCACAAGCCGGTATTGAAGTCTATGCCGGCGCACAGGGCGATGCCGATGAAGCGGTAAAAGCTTATCTGGCAGGAACTTTAGAAAATACCGGAGCAAATTGTGATCACCATGATCATGAGAATGAATCCGAAGGATGTGAAGGCGGCGATTGCGGCAGCTGTGGCGGATGCGGACATCAGGTTATCATGGAAGGTCCTAATGCAGGTAAGACTGTTCGCGTACATTACAGAGGCACATTGAATGACGGCACGCAGTTTGACTCTTCCTATGACCGTGGAACACCGCTTGAATTCATCTGCGGTACAGGCATGATGATCCCAGGATTTGACAAAGCTGTATTATTCATGGAACAGGGTGATAAGGTCAATGTCCACCTGATGCCGGAAGATGCATACGGAATGCCTAATCCCAATGCTGTTTTCACTGTGAACATCAGTGATATTGCCGGAACAGAAAACCTGACAGTCGGACAAAGAGTCGTATTGCGCACAGACAGAGGATATCCGATCCCTGTCAGAGTAACTGCCAAGGATGAAACGACAATCACATTTGATTCCAACCATGAGATGGCAGGAAAAGAACTGAACTTTGAAATTGAATTGGTGGAAATACTGTAAATTTCACTTACATGAACGCCCGGTTTATTATGACCGGGCTTTTTCTTATGTTTAATTCCGTCCTATCTAAAAGCATCCTCCGGGATGCTTTTTATAATGAAAAAAAAACGATCCGAAGATCGTTTAGTCATACTCTTTTCCCAATACCGCAAATCCTGTTCGGAAGAATGTTTTTATTTCGGAAGGGATTGAATAATTTCTGATGGAAGCAAGATTGTATTTCATCTTTTCCGGAAGAAGTTTTGTGATATAGATTTCATCAATTTCTTCTTCACTCTTGCCTTCCAGTAATTCCGCTTCATCTTTGAAACGGATACTTGCTTCACTGGTCAGTCCCGCTGGAAGCAGTAATGTCGCCATCATTTCATTGGTATATTTTTCCACATATTTGGATACTTCCGGCCTTGTTCCGACAAAACTCATGTTACCTGAAATAATGTCCAGCAGCTGTGGAATTTCATCCAGACGGTATTTTCTCAAAGTATTTCCTATTTTTGTAACTCTTTCATCATTATCCACTGTTACCTGGGATCCCTTGCTTTCGGCATCAACCACCATGGTACGGAATTTATGAATCCGGAATTTCTTTCCGTAGGTTGTTACTCTTTCCTGTCGGAAGAATACTGTTCCTTTGGAATCTTTTTTGATCATAATGGCAATAACACCCATAAACGGTGAAAATAACACCAGCATGACAGAAGCCATGGATACATCGAAAACACGTTTCAGAAATAAACTGACCCTCTTTTTATTTAATATGTCGTAATATTCCTTAACTTCCTCATTTTTCATAAAATCAGGAAGATTATCCCATGTTTTCAACATTCCTTTCCTTTCTTAAAGATATGGCTGCAACACCTCTTTATAGTTTTCCATAATGTATGTCAGATCATCATCTGACAGCTTTGTATGCAATGGCAATGTAACCAGATTTGCATAATAATCATATGCATTCGGGAAATCCTTGATATCCCATCCATATTTCTGATAGCCCGTCATCATCGGCAATGGTTTGAAGTGGACATTGCATGCAATTCCTCTTTCTGCCATCTTTGTGATGATATCATTTCTGTCATCTGATGTAATACCCGGAATACGTGTCAGACACAAATGACCAGCACTGCAATAATCATCACCATAATGATTGAGATGGAACACGCCCAGTTCATCCAGGAATTTGTCATACATCCCGATCATTTCTTTTCTTCTTGCCAGAATACCCGGATAACGTTCCAGCTGTTTTAAACCGATGGCAGCAGTAATATCTGTCATATTGCATTTGTACCACGGGCCGACGATGTCATATTCCCATGACCCGAGTTTTGTTTTTGCCAATGCGTCTTTGGACTGGCCATGCAAAGAGAACAATTGGAACTGCTTGTAAATTTCCTCGTCATCAATTCCTTTGACCGGTATCCATGTGGAAGCACCGCCTTCAGCTGTTGTAAAGTTCTTTACAGCGTGGAAGGAGTAGGATGTAAAATCAGCAACTTCACCGGCCATCTTTCCGTGTCTGCTTGCACCGACTGCATGTGCGCTGTCAGCACAAACTGCGATATGACCGATTGCTTCCTGAATTGCATTGGATGGTCTGAACAGATCTTTCTTTTTCTCAACAATCTCATAGATTTTGTCGTAGTCACACATGATACCGCCAAGATCAACCGGAACAATTGCCTTTGTTTTTTCGGTAATTGCCTGTTCCATCTTTTCATAATCCATTTCCGGCAGATGTGTTACAGGATGTCCGTCTTTCTGGCTGTCCACAAAAATGACTTTTGCACCGACATGAATTGCTGCCGAAGCAGTGGCTGTATATGTATAAGCAGGAACGATGACTTCATCCCCTTCACCGATTCCGAGAATGCGCAGATTCAACTCTTCTGCAGCAGTCGCAGAACTCAGACAGACGACTTTATTCACATGGAAATATTCCGCAAATCTTTTTTCTAATTCTTTTGTTCTAGGACCGGTTGTGATCCAACCGGAACGCATTGCTTCCGCAACTTCCTGGATTTCTAATTCCCCAATATCCGGAGGGCTGAAAGATATCATACGTTTTTCCATATACTTTACTCCCTGATACACTTGAAAACATCCGTACTAACGGATTTAACCTAAATATCTTAACAGATATTTTTTGATTTACAAACAAATACTGCAATTTTACTGATATTTTAAAACTCTCTTTAAATCTTCCATGTAAGTTGTTACTTTTTTTGACACATTTGCTTTCAGAAAAGGCTTCATAATTACTTTCTTTGCCATTAGCTCTTCTTCGATGGAAAATACGGTATGCAGACCGTCTGCTTCAAAAGTGGCAATCCATCTGCCATGAACATTGTCATTATCAAGATCCAGTTCCCAGCGTCTCTTTGTGGCATAATCGACAACCGTATAAACGGTTCTGATTCCTTCACGATCCACTTCAACAAACTGATTTTCATTAATGACTTTCGCATGCATTACATCACTGCGCCATCCATAATTTCTTACATCTGTAACTACCTGCCAAACCGTTTCCACCGGATACGGCAGCATGATTTTCATTGTTGCCTCTGCCATAATGCCTCCCTATTTCACTGCCCCCAATTCCTTCAGGGTGCCATTTCCTCTTGTCTCAATATTCTCCAAAACAATTTCAGGATTCTTTCTTTTCAGGAATGCCGCAAATCTTTCTGCTTCATTCCGGTCAATCGCAATTGCATCAAACGGGCCTTCTTCCCCATCCATATGCAGTAATACTTTTCTTCCCTTGTTCTCTGCCTGCAGGCTGTTTATGCCTGTTGTTTTTCTTTCCACCACATGAAGCTTGCAGCCGGCAAGCATTCTGTCTTCCAGAATATAAGACCTGTCCAGCATGCCGCCTTCTTCATATTCATCTATATTCTTTACTTTTCGCAATGTCATTGTGATACCGAATTTTGCTTTATAGTAGAAAAACATCACAATGGCAAGAATCACCGTTACAATAATCATCGGCAACCGATAATTCAAATCCGGATTTCTCGTCTGTGAAAAAGCCAGAAAGAATATGATGATCGGCAAAGCAACCAATATAAAACTGTATTGCAGGCTGATTAATCCCAAATAAAACTTTTTAACCATAAATATCTCATTTCCAAGTAAAATCAATCCATAACACTTTGAATCAGATCCGCATAGATCTGTTTCAATCTTTCATTCTGCTCCTCACTCATGACATCTGAAATATCATCAGGTGTAAAATTATCCACCAAAGATGTATGACTCCCTATGATCTTACCATGTTTAACCGCAATCACTAAAGGAACCAGTAATTCCGGTTCTCCATTTTCATCAACATCCAGAATTTCATCAACATCCTGCATCATCTGTTCCTGGATTGCAACTCTTTCCGCTCTGGGCAGATGCATCAGTTCTTCATTGTAGACATCCACATAATAAATCTGATAATCATTCTCTTTGGCTGCTTCATTTAAAAGCGGTACAGCAAGATTACAGAATGGACAATCCTCATAACTATAGAGGATCACCCCGGTCATTTTATTTTTATATAAACGGTGTGATTCTGCCATGGATACTTCTGTGAAGGCAGGATCATCATCCTGCAGATAATAATAATTGCTCATATCCGCCTTTTCACCATTCAAGCTGCCTGAAGACGGCTGATTCTGTAAAAAGATCAAGCCAAATATCGCAAGAAGAATTACGCCGACAAATAAACCTGCTTTACGCATTTACACTCCCAGATATTTCTTTACAAAATCCCATGCCTTTAATCCATCTGCATCACATTCATTGTTAAAGAAATAAATCCATGACCAGTGTCCCGCATACTTATACGGTGTGCCATCCTTATTTATATATAAACCTGAAGTATCAATGACATGATCTGTTGTGGAAACATAGACATTCTCTGCTCCTGCTTTAAGCAGTCTTTCAATGGTAGGAATCTCATAATTTTCCGGAACAAATGTAGTATCATCTTTTGAATAAACAAAGTAAATCGGAAGCTTTTTTAGTTCTTCAATCTGTTCATCCGAAATATACTTGTCATTGACAGCTTCACAGATCGGTACATACGCATCAAACATCTCCGGATGATGCATCGCCATGACCATAGTCATGTATCCGCCATTGGAACATCCTGCAAGAACCGTCTTCTTTGCGTTAAC
>JAFYCG010000310.1 GCA_017539825.1 Solobacterium sp.
ATCCGCCGGACTGACTGCTCAGATTGTCAATAATACCTGCGGTCATAGCTTGTACAGAAGGTACATCGGGAATCATCATACTGATCCACTTGATGCTGTCCTCAACGGAAAACCAGGGCAGAAAATTGATAATGGATATGATCAGCATCAGTAATGGTATTAATGCCATCAAAATATACAGTGTGGCATATCCGGAATAGACCGACATTTCGGTTTCCGCAAAAATACGGAGTATTTTTTTGATCAATATAATAAAGCGATTGTTCTTCATCGTGCAAAATCCCCCTGATCAGAACATGTATTATTTCAACAGATCCTCTGCTGCAAGCATAGCACCAAATAATCCGGCATCATCTCCAAACTGTGAGTATGTAACACAGATATCCGGATCAACAAGATATTTCTTTGCCTTTTCGATAACTTTTTCTACATACCATTTATTATTTAAGCCAATAGATCCTCCGATGACATATACATCAGGGTCAATGGTGTAATAAATATTGGATATTCCTTTGGCAAGAGCTTCAGATGTTTTCTCCAGAATATCAATTGCCTTCTGATTTCCTTTGTAGTATTCCTGAAACAAGTCTTTCGCAAACATCTGTTTACCAAAGGCCTCTGTAGCCAATCGTTCCATCGCTGCTCCTCCGGCAATTTCATTCAATGATCCCGGGTTGGCACTGCCATGATGATATGGATCATCACAGACAATGACATTATAGAATTCCGCCGTATTGCAGTGAGCACCATTGATCAGCTCTCCTTTGTATACAAAAGAACCTCCCATACCGGTAGACATGCCGATAAAGATGACAGAATCATAACCTTTTCCTGCACCGATCCTCGCTTCAGCCAGTCCTGCTAAATTGCCGTCATTATTGATTGCGGCAGGTAAGCCTGTTTTTTCTTTCAGATACTTCACAATTTCAAAATTATCCCATCCGTACAAATTCGGCGGATTTAAGATCTTGCCGTTCTTCAAATCCAAAGGACCGGGTGATGCAATGCCGATTGCCCCATACTCTTCATTTTTTTCTTCCATGTATTGAATCAGCTTGTCCATATTGCCTTCACCGCCAAGAGTACGGTTGTTATCTGTCTTGAATACATCAATCAGATTTCTCTCTTCATCAAAGATGCCAAGTCTGATTTGTGTGCCGCCGATATCAATGCCGATTGTCTTCATACTGTTTCCTCTCTTTTTATTCATTAAAATCACTCAAAATGATCCTGTTTCTTTCCGCATTCAGTGCTTCTGCTTCCTTTTTCCGTTTCCATGCATCGATTTCACTCATGATTGCCAGCATTTCATCCGCAATCATCTCCGGTTTCTTCGGCTTCACCTGTCGCAGATAACTGCTCATTCTGTGAATTGCTTTCGGGCTTCTCAGATTTTTTGCGATCAGTATACCGAATTCCTGCGGATAACCGAGTTTACAGACTTCACCTACAAGTTCATCCTTTGCCAGTTTCCATTCATATTGTGCTTCTGTTAATTTTTTCATCTATCAAAAAAGTAAAACAATCCGCTGTCTCTGTCAACATGAAAAAACCACACCCTTTCGAGTGTGGCTTGAAATCACTTATCTGATTTCGTCTGTTGAGCCGTCTTTCTTGACAACTTCAACCTTGCAGTCCAGGCCATATCCTGCAATAGCAGCAAGAATCATAGCACCTGGTGCAGCAGCTAATCCGATCAGACCGCCTGCAATACCTACATTGACAGGAAGGTTCAGGATAACTTCACCTTTTCTTGTAACCTTAACACGATCAACATTGCCTTCTTTGATCATTGCCTTAACCTTTTCAACAATGCGTGTTGCTTCAGGTTCTTCTGCATTCAGGGAACGAACAGCCTGTTCTGCATTTCCGTTTGTCTTTTCAAGAAGCGCTTTTGCTTCCTTATAGTCGAGTCCTGTTTCTTCCATGACTTTTTCAACAGCTTCTAATGTAATCATCTTGTATTACCTCCTTGTTACATATTTATTTTGCCATAATTTGACCGCAAGTCAATTATTATTTTTTAAGAAATATTTATGATTTACATAAATGTCTTCTCAACATCAATAATGAATTCATATCCCTTCTTTGTTTCCATGCGATAATTACCATCTACCGGCACCATCACATCTGCCTGGAAAGGTCTTCCCAGGGCATATCCGGCTCTTGCAAACAGCTTTCCTGCAGGGATATTCTCCGTTGATACATAGGCATATATTGCATTGCACCAGGATGTTTTCTGCACATACGTATACAATTGCTGAATCGCTTCTGCCCCATACCCTTTGCCTGTATATTCTTTCTTTAAAACGATATCGATTTCTGCTGCATTATTCGGATATCTCGATAATTCTGTTTTTCCGATAATTTTATCATCCAAAGTGATCGCAAAACAGAGAAACGGCTTGTCATCTACAATCCCTGTCTGAATAGCATTGATATATTTTTCTGTCTGTTCTTTTGGCAATGGAACCATCAGCTGTACAAGACATCTGCTTTGATCCACATTTTCATAGAGATCCTCCAAAGCCTCATGGCTCACATCACTCCATTTCTTCAATTCAATCATCCTAAAAACCTCTTTATCTCTTCTTCATCCGTATCAGGAAGAATCTTTTTCAGATGTCTGACAATTCTTTTATAAGACTCTTCAGGTGTTCTTTTATACACACGATTGGAAAACCTTTTTCCATAGAATTCTTCCGGTGTTGCATATCTGGCAATTCCCCATCCATAAAAATTACCGTTCTTATCCACTTCATATTCAAAATCACTGGTCAGTACATAACATTCCATCTGCAAACGGGTGATCAATGTATCAAACCCCTTCCTTGGTTCCCATTCATCCGGTCCTTTCGTACGCGGTTTGATATATCCGCCGACGGCCTTGGCATCTTTAGATAAAATGGAATGTCTTGAAGCGATGATATTGTATAGATATTGCTCATTATATGTGGCTAAGCCATCTTCAAAACGGGAGTCAAAATCATACCCGTCTCTTCTGTAGTTGGCAAAATCCGGAAACCATTCTTTTGCGATAAAAGCTGCCTTCTTATGGAAGAATTTTCCATAGGCACATCTTGTTTCCTGAATCACAGGTCCTTTCCATTCCCAGACACCCGGTTCTTTCGAAAAATAGACTCGCGGATCACAGTTTTCTTCAATGGAAAATCCCTGAATCTCATTGGCAAAGAAAGGTAAAAAACCCAGTTCCTGTACAGCCTGTTCCAGATCTTCTTTTGTTCTGATATAAATGTCCATACATTTTCTCCCACATCCATTATACAAAAAACAGATATCATTTTCCCATGATACCTGTTATCTTTCTCAGAAGCTGTGGCCGCCTCCGCCACCGGAGGAACCTCCGCCTCCGCCGCCAAAGCCGCCTCCGCCGC